>NZ_JADYVV010000019.1:0-124757 GCF_020194035.1 Bradyrhizobium sp. BRP56 | reverse complement strand
ACACCGCCTGCGACTCGCTTCTGATCGGCGACAAATGCGGCGCGCACACCGTGCCCTATGTCGAGGCCAAGAATTCCTCGGCGACGTTCGAGCATGAAGCGACGACGTCGAAGATTTCCGAGGACGTACTGTTCTACTGCATCCAGCGCGGGCTCTCGCAGGAAGAAGCCGTCGGCCTCGTCGTCAACGGCTTCGTGAAGGACGTGCTGCAGCAACTGCCGATGGAGTTCGCGGTGGAAGCGCAGAAGCTGATCTCGATCAGCCTTGAAGGTTCGGTTGGCTAATCCATCCCGCCAACGGCGCGGCCGACGCGCCTCGGGGTGATGCTCAGGAAAAATCAGATGTCTCTGCTTGAAGTGAAAGATCTGCAGGTTCGTGTCGAGGAGCGTGAGATCCTCCACGGGCTGTCGCTTAACGTGAACCCGGGCGAGGTGCACGCGATCATGGGGCCGAACGGCTCCGGCAAGTCGACGCTCTCCCACGTCATCGCCGGCAAGCCGGGCTATGAAGTCACCGGCGGGCAGATCCTGTTCAGGGGCGAGGACCTCCTGGAGATGGAGCCCAACGAGCGCGCCGCCAAAGGCGTGTTCCTGGCGTTCCAATATCCGGTCGAGATTCCCGGCGTCACCACCTGGAACTTCCTGCATGCGGCGCTCAACGCCCAGCGCAAGGCGCGCGGCGAGGACGAGATCTCGTCGCCGGCCTTCCTCAAGAAGGTCCGCGAGGTCGCCAAGTCGCTGAACATCCCACAGGACATGCTGAAGCGCGGCGTCAATGTCGGCTTCTCCGGTGGCGAAAAGAAGCGCAACGAGATTCTGCAGATGGCGCTGTTCGAGCCGGCCGTCTGCATCCTCGACGAAATGGATTCCGGCCTCGACATCGACGCGCTGCGGATCGCGGCCGACGGCGTCAACGCGCTGCGCTCGCCGGAGCGCGCGATGGTCGTGATCACCCACTATCAGCGGCTGCTCAACTACATCGTGCCCGACTTCGTGCACGTGATGTCGAAGGGCCGGGTGGTGAAGAGCGGCGGCAAGGAGCTGGCGCTGGAGCTGGAAGAGTCCGGTTACACGCAGTTCGAAGACGCTGCCTGACAAACGCGGGTTTTGTGATGAACGTTGTTGCAAAGACCGAGACCGGGCGCGCGCTGGGCGACGCATTCGCCGTGGTGCGCGACCGTCTGCCGGGCGAGGGCAAGATCGCCGATCAGCGGCGCCAGGCCTTCGAGGCTTATGAACGATCAGGCTTGCCGCATCGCCGGATCGAGGACTGGAAATACACCGACCTGCGCGCGCTGATGCGCGAAGTGCTGCCGCTCGCTGCATCCCCGGATGATGCCGCGCTGAGCCGCGCCAGGGCCGTCGTAGAGGCCCGCGCGATCGAAGGCGTCCGGCGCCTGGTGCTGGTCGACGGCGCGTTCGCGCCTGATCTCTCCGATTGGAAGGATCTGGAGAAAGGGCTCTCGATCAATCCGCTGCGCGTTGCGCTGGAAGCCGGCGACGAGATCGTCGCGACACAGGCTCTCGCGTCCGATGCCGCCAACCCCATGATCGCGCTGAATGGCGCGATGGCGACCGACGGTGTCGTCATCGACGTCGCCAACGGCGCGGTGCTGACCCAGCCGCTGCATATCGTGCATGTCGCATCCGGCACCGCGCCGGCCTCGACGTTCACGCGGTCGCTGCTCCGGCTCGGCCGCGATACCGGCGTGACGCTGGTGGAGAGCTATCTCGCCGTGGACGGCGCCAAGGCCTACCAGACCCATGACGGACTGGTTGTTGCGATCGGCGACAATTCACGGCTCGATCACGTGCGCCTGGTCGAAGACAGCGTCGATGCCTTCAATATTTCCTCGGCGACGGTGTCGCTCGGCGCGCATGCCCATTTCAACACCTTCGGCCTGACCTCGGGCGGTCATGTCAGCCGTTACCAGTTGGCGGTGACCTGCGCCGGTGAGGGCTCGACGGTCGAGACCAACGGCGTCAATCTGATCAACGGCAAGCAGCACGCTGACACCACGCTGTTCATGGATCACGCGGTGCCGCACTGCGCGAGCCGCGAGATCTTCCGTGCCGTCGTCGACGACCGCGCCCATTCGGTGTTCCAGGGCCGCATCATCGTCCGCCCCGACGCGCAGAAGACCGACGCCAAGATGATGACCCGTGCGCTGCTGCTGTCCGACGACGCGGAGGCTGACAACAAGCCCGAGCTCGAGATCTTCGCCGACGACGTCACCTGCGGTCACGGTGCGACCACCGGCGCGCTCGACGAGAGCCTGCTGTTCTACATGCGCGCCCGCGGACTGCCCGAGAAGGAAGCGCAGGCGCTCCTGATCCAGGCCTTCGTCGGCGAGGCGATCGAGACCATCGCCAGCGACGCGTTGCGCGAGGTCGCAATTGCCACCGCGCAGCGCTGGCTTCAGGCGAGGGCGTGAGCATGCACAAGGCGGTCGCCAACGGCAGTTACGACGTCGCGCTGGTGCGGCAGGATTTCCCGGCGCTCGCCATGCAGATCTACGGCAAGCCGCTGGTCTATCTCGACAACGCGGCCTCGGCGCAGAAGCCGAATGCGGTGCTCGACCGCATGACCGAGGCCTACAAGAGCGAATACGCCAATGTGCATCGCGGCCTGCATTACCTCGCCAATGCCGCGACCGAGGCCTATGAGGGCGCCCGCGGCAACGTCGCGCAGTTCATCAACGCCCGCCGCAATGAAGAGATCGTCTTCACCCGCAACGTCACCGAGGCGATCAACCTGGTGGCGTCGTCCTGGGGCGGGGTGAACATCAGGGAGGGCGACGAGATCGTCCTCTCGATCATGGAGCACCACTCCAACATCGTGCCCTGGCACTTCCTCAGGGAGCGCCATGGTGCCGTGATCAAGTGGGCACCGGTCGACGACGAGGGCAACTTCCTGATCGAGGAGTTCGAGAAGCTCCTGACCCCGCGCACCAAGATCGTCGCGATCACCCAGATGTCGAACGCGCTCGGCACGCTGGTTCCGGTCAAGGACGTGATCCGGCTGGCGCACGACCGCGGCATCCCGGTGTTGGTCGACGGCGCGCAAGGTGCGGTGCACCTGCCGATCGACGTCCAGGACCTCGATTGCGATTTCTACGCCTTCACCGGCCACAAGGTGTACGGACCGACCGGCATCGGCGCGCTCTATGCCAAGCACGAGCATCTGGTGGCGATGCGGCCGTTCAACGGCGGCGGCGAGATGATCCGTGAGGTGGCCAAGGACTGGGTCACCTATGGCGATCCGCCGCACAAGTTCGAGGCCGGGACGCCGCCGATCGTCGAGGCGATCGGGCTGGGGGCTGCGATCGACTACGTCAATTCGATCGGCAAGGAGCGCATCGCCGCGCATGAGCATGAGCTTCTCACCTATGCGCAGGAGCGCCTGCGCGAGATCAACTCGCTGCGCGTGATCGGAACCGCTCGCAACAAGGGCCCGGTGATCTCGTTCGAAATGAAGGGCGCGCATCCCCATGACGTCGCGACCGTGATCGATCGTCAGGGCATTGCGGTGCGCGCCGGCACGCATTGTGTGATGCCGCTTTTAGAGCGGTTCAACGTCACGGCCACCTGCCGTGCATCCTTCGGGATGTATAATACCAGGGAAGAAGTCGACCATCTGGCGCAGGCGCTGATCAAGGCGCGGGAATTGTTCGCATGACCGATACAGCCGAAGTCAAGACGGCCACCATGGAAACCACCTCGGCACTGCCGGCGGAGGAGACCGAGCGCATGAGCGGCGAGATCGTCGCGGCGCTGAAGACGGTGTTCGACCCGGAAATCCCGGCCGACATCTACGAACTCGGCCTGATCTACAAGGTCGATCTCAAGGATGATCGCTCGGTCGACATCATGATGACGCTGACCACGCCGAACTGCCCGGCCGCCGGCGAGCTGCCGCAGATGGTGGAGAACGCGGTCGCCAGCGTTCCCGGCGTCGGCGTCGTCAACGTCAACCTGGTGTGGGATCCGGCCTGGACGCCGGACCGGATGTCGGACGAGGCGCGCCTCGTCCTCAATATGTGGTGATGCGTCGCAGCGTTTTCGAGCGAAGTGGATGCCGGTTCGCGTGAAGAAAACGCGTCAGAACAAGAGGTAAAGGTTCTGATCAAGAACCTTTACGGATTGGACTTAGGCTCAAGAAGATCGGCAATTGATTTGCCGCTGGGACTGACCACATGAGTGACATGACGCAAGCTTCACCAACCCCAGCCAAGCCGAAGCGGCCGCGCCCGCAGGTCATGAAACTGACCGATGCCGCCGCGGAGCGGATCACCGAGCTGACCAAGCGCGCGGATTCCGAGATCGTCGGGCTGCGCGTCGGCATCAAGAATGGCGGCTGCGCCGGACAGTCCTATACCGTCGAATACGCTCACGAGATCCGTCCGACCGATGAAGTGGTCGAGGACAAGGGCGTGAAGATCCTGGTCGATCCGAAGGCCGTGCTGTTCCTGCTTGGAACCGAGATGGACTATGTGGCCGACAAAATGCAGGCCCAGTTCGTGTTCAATAACCCGAACCAGGTCTCCGCCTGCGGTTGCGGCGAATCGGTGCAGCTCAAGCCGGCCACGGTCTAGAGACGTCCGCATATCGATTGTTGTGTGATCGGCACCTGTGTTGCCCGTCATTGCGAGCGTAGCGAAGCAATCCATGTTTCCGCTTGTTGCGCGATGGATTGCTTCGCTACGCTCGCAATGACATGGATGGAGACATGCTCCTTACCATGAGGCGACAGAACGGGGGCGATTGGCACATGGACCGCGAATTCCTCACCGACCTGTTCGCCGATTTCGGCCCGGTCGCGCTGCGCCGGATGTTCTCCGGCTACGGCATCTCGGCTGACGGCACCAACTTCGCGCTGGCCCTGCGGGCCGGGCTTTATTTCCGCGCCGACGATCAAACCATTCCGCAATTCGAGGCGGAAGGCTGCGGACCGTTCCAGTATCAGACGCGCTCCAAGACGGTGACGGTGAACTCGTACTGGCAGCTGCCGGCACGGCTGTTCGATGATTCGGAAGAACTCGCGGTCTGGGCACGGTCGGCACTCGGCGCCGCCCAGCGCGCCGCGCTGCGCAAGCGGCCGAGGAAACGAGCGGCTGCGCGAAAGTCGAAGGCGCCTGCGAAGAAGACTGCGAGCAGGAAAGCTACGGCAGAAAAGGCGGTCGCGAAGAGGCCATCGGCCAAGAAGAAGCGATCGGCAAAGAAGCGATCCGCATCCTGAGGCGGCCAATCCATCCACGTCATTGCGAGCGAAGCGAAGCAATCCATGGGTCCGCATATGCGGTTAGGTGGATTGCTTCGCTTCGCTCGCAATGACTGTGGAGGACGTGAGGGAAGTCACGCCACGCGGGTCTGGATCTCGGCGCTGTATTCCGGATCGGCCTCGCAGATCACACGGTTGCGGCCGGCGCGCTTGGCGGCATAGAGGCAGGCGTCGGCGCGCTCGATGAGCGAGTCGGTGTCGTCAGTCGGCTTCAGCATGGAGACGCCGACCGAGATCGTGACACGGCCGAGGATCTCGCCGGTCGACTTCTTCTTCAGCTCCTTGGCCATCACGGCGCGGCGGATGTGGTCGGCGACCGTCAGCGCCTGGCGCAGCGCCGTGTTGGGAAGCACCACGGCGAATTCCTCGCCGCCATAGCGGGCGGTGATGTCCTGGCCCTTGATGTTCTGCTTCAGCGACTGCGCCACCAGCCGCAGCACCTGGTCGCCGGTGAGATGGCCGTAGGAGTCGTTGAACGATTTGAAGTGGTCGATGTCGAACATCAGGAGCGACAGCGGCTCGCCGCTGGCGAGCGCGGCCTGCACCGCCATGTCGATCGAGCGGTCGAAATATTTCCGGTTGCCGAGGCCGGTGAGCGGATCGGTCAGGCTCTCGGCACGGATCGCCTCGAGGCTGTGCTGCAGGTCGCTGATCTCCGACTTCGACAGCGCGAGCCGGTTCTCCAATGCCTGATTGGTCTCGCGCATCTCGCGCGTCGATTTCGCCAGGCTATCGACGATTGCCTTGATGTGATCGCGGGTGGTCGCGCTCGCAAGCTTATCGCTGGCACCGACGAGGCTGGCGTCATAGGTCGCGGACACGCCGAGCGCATCGGTGATCAACTTCATGACGGCGTCGATCTCGCCGATGACGCGCGCGCCGACCTTGTCGATGCGGTCCGAGGTCTTGATGTGCGAAAGGTAGGTTTCGTAGATCTGCTCGAGATCGGATTCAGAGAGCTTGCCGCTGCGCGCCAGCGTCTCGTTGATGACCTTGTTGAGCGGCGCGTTGTATCCGGTCGCGTAGACGTACCAGATTTCATAGTTGCGGGGGACGGCGGTCTGGCGAAGCGAGCGGATCTGGCCAAGCGCGACTTCGGCAAAGGCCAACGTACGTTCGTGTTCGTCCAGCAGCTTGACCACTGTCACGTCCTCAATGCACGCAATGCCGATTAAACCCGGCAGCAATGACTAAACTATTGGGGCGAGGGTACGGGACGAGAGTGAAGGCAAGGTAAACAGTGGAACTACGGGGAAGTCCGCTGCAACGACCATACGGCGCGCCCGATGTTTGTCCGCCTTGAGCGCCACTTTCGGGCGCTTTTCGTTTGCTCGCTTAGAGCATGATCCGGAAAAGTGCGCAGCGGTTTTCCGAAAAGATCATGCTCAAACAACGAGCTAAGGCGCGATGACGCTTCACGCAAATCTCATCGCGCTTTGGTGCGAGGCGCAAACTGCGCGCATTTGCTTCAAACGCTGAGGATCAGCGCGTGCGCCGGTCGCGGGCGGCAACAGAATTGGCCGGAATACCGCCGCTGGCGCGGCGGCTTCAGAGCAGGCCTTATGCGCGTGCGCGCACAGGTCGCAGCAGGAAGGCGGGCAGGTGCGAATGATCGGCGGGCTCATGGTCCACCTCGCGCTGCGGCCGCCGTGGCTCGGCACGCCCGATCGACGGCACGTGCGACGGAGCGGCCTGCGGAGCCGAATTGCGGCCGTGGCGCGGTTCACGCTCCGGCTTCGCTGCGCGCTCCTCGCGGGGCTCCCGCTCCTGACGCGCTTCGCGCGGCTCGCGCTCACCGTGGCGCGCTTCGCGCTCACGGCGCGGCTTGCGGCCGCCGCGGGCACCATCGCGCGAACCTTCGCGGCCACGCGAGCGGCGCGGCGCGGCGTCCTCGTCGGAGGCTTCGCTGTGAACGGTGTAGTCGCCCTCAGCGCGCGGGATCGGCTGGCCGATCAGCTTCTCGATCGCGGTCATCGACTTGCTATCGAGCGAGGTGACGATGGAGATCGCAGTACCGGTGCGTCCGGCGCGGCCAGTACGGCCAATGCGGTGGACATAGTCGTCGGGGTGGTGCGGTACGTCGAAATTGAAGACGTGGCTCACCGCGGGAATGTCGAGACCACGGGCGGCGACGTCGGAGGCGACGAGCAGCGGAATCTCGCCCTTCCGGAATTGATCGAGGGCCGCGGTGCGGGCGGATTGATCCATATCGCCGTGCAGGGCACCGACGCTGAAGCCGTGCTTCTGGAGTGACTTGTGAAGGACGGCGACTTCGCGCTTGCGATTGCAGAAGATAATCGCGTTGTTGAGATCCTTGGCATCGCGCAGCAGGCGGCGGAGGATCTCGCGCTTGTCATGCGCTTCGCGACCGGCCGGGACCTGCAATTGCGTCACGGTGACGGCGGTGGTCGCGGGCTTGGAGACTTCGATCCGCGCAGGATTGTGCAGGAAGGCCTCGGTGATGCGGCTGATCTCCGGAGGCATCGTCGCGGTGAAGAACAGGGTCTGCCGCGTGAACGGGACGAGCTTGCAAATGCGTTCGATGTCAGGGATGAAGCCCATGTCGAGCATGCGGTCGGCTTCGTCGATCACCAGCAGCTCGACGCCGGTGAGCAGCAGGCCGCCGCGTTCGGTGTGGTCGAGCAGGCGGCCGGGCGTTGCGATCAGGACGTCGACGCCGCGCATCAGCTTGGAGTCCTGGTCGCCGAACGAGACGCCGCCGATCAGGAGCGCCACGTTCAATTTCTGACCGGCGCCGTATTTGTCGAACTGCTCCTTCACCTGCGCGGCAAGCTCGCGGGTCGGCTCGAGGATCAGGGTGCGCGGCATCCGTGCCCGGGCGCGGCCCTTCTCGAGCAGGGTGAGCATCGGGAGAACGAAGGCAGCGGTCTTGCCGGTGCCGGTCTGGGCAATGCCGAGGACGTCGCGCCGGGCGAGAACGTGCGGGATTGCCTGTTCCTGGATGGGAGTGGGGTTGGTGTAACCGGTGGCCGCAACTGCGGCGAGGACCTTATCGGACAGGCCTAGATTGGAAAAAGACATTGAGCCTCTGGTCGAAACCGCCGTTCGGCATCGCAGGTAAAAGGCTGTCGCGTTCGGCCCCGAAACGGCTCGCTTTTCTATAAAGCTCGGGGGCTCTGACTAACGCCGACGGACGGCAAACCTGACGAATCGCGTTTCGATCCGAGGGCCGCGTTGCCCGCAACATAGGGGCGAAAGCGGTAAAGTCAATCTTGGAACCGGCCGGATAGCCGAAAAAGCTTAACGTTTTGATTGAAATACGCGTCTTTTCGTCATCTGGCGGTCAAATGAATCACGACCCCCGTCCCGGACGGCGAGGCCACAGCGGGGGCCTCCGCGTTGTTTTTCATCCTGAATCCGCCGGGCGTCAGGCCTTCGGAATCGCCGAATATCCGGTAGAATGTGGCGAGGCTGCCGAACCCGCAGGTGAGGGCGATGTCGGCGATCGGCCGCGGCGGCTTCTCGCAAAGCAGCCTTCGGCTCTCGCTCAGGCGCTGGGCGGTGACGGTCTGCGAAAAGCTCGTCCCGGTCGCTTCGAACAAGACGTGCAGGTAGCGGACCGAGACGCCGAGCATGCCGGCGACCATCCCAGGCGACAGGCTTGGCCTGGCAAGATGGCGCGTGATCAGGCGGCGCGCGAGGCTGAGCCGGCCGACGCGCAGCGCCTGCTGCGCCCGGCGGCTGCCCGGCCTGATCACACCGCGCTCGATCAGCGCAAGGTCCGCCACGATCTTGACCAGCGCAGGAATGCAAGCGGTATCACCGGCCTCCGTGGCCTCCTTGAAGTCGGCGAGGCAAGCTTCGAGCAGCGGCGCCCAGCCGTGATTGCTGGTCGCCGCTGAGCCTTGACGGGCTGGCTCAGATGCCGGGATTTGATCCGCTCGCGGGTCCGCGGCATCGAGAGAAATGCGCGTCGCGCCTCTAGCTAGCGTTTCCTGGCTGTGATCCCCGTGCTTACCGCGCATCGTGACTGATCCCTCGCTCTGCATGAGAGCGCGCGTCGCCGGTAAGGAAATTTGCGGTGCCGAACCCGGGCGGAGCGCCGCAGTGGTTCTGGCGAAATGGCCGGAAAATATCTTCTCAATGCGCGCAGGCTGATCACTTCGGTTCAGCGAAAGCCGGATCGCGCGGCGATGTGAAGTTCAAGGAGCTGAAGGGGGCGCGGCCGGTGTCTTGGCCGGTCCGGACAGGCGCTCAGGCCGTTTGCGCGCGGTAGTCGCCCGGCGTCATGGATTCGGATGCATTGAAGAGGCGGTAGAACGTCGCAAGGCTCTCGAAGCCGCAGGCAAAGGCGACCTCGGCGATCGTCTGCCTCGGCTGCTCGCGGAGCAGGCGGCGGCTTTGTTCGAGCCGGAGCGCGGTGACTGTCTCCGAGAAACTCATCTCGGTCTCCTCGAACAGGATGTGCAAATGACGGACCGAAATGCCGAGCAGGCCGGCAATCAGGGTTGGCGACAGCGCTGCACGCGCCAGATGGCGCCGGATCAGGCGACGGGCCAGCGACAAATGGGCGGTTCGCAAGGCCTGCTGCGCGAGGCGGCTCTTCGGCCGCATGATGCCGCGCTCGATCAGCGCGATATGGGCCAGCGCCTGCACCGTCGGCGCCGTGCCCGCCGCCGCGGCATCGTTGCTCTCGATGAGGTCGCGGAAGCATGCTTCCAGCAGGGCCCGCAGCGCAGTCTCATCCTGCACCGGCCTGGGGACGAGTTCGCCGAGCTCGGCGCTCGGCGGGACGATGTTCGCGACCGGGACCTTGATGATGCGCAGGTGGAAGCCGTCGTCGTGCAGGGGGACAGTGCGATAGGGCAGGTCCGAGTAGCTGGTCGCGAACATGCCGTCGCGAACGGCAAATTCATCGAGCCGCGCGCCGCCGAACCAGCCGCCGCCGCCAAGCTGCTGATAGATGCACAGGCTGTCGCTGGCCGCGTCGGCGATGTCGCCGGTGCGCCGTTCGACACGGTACGGCGAGGCGCGCAGCTCGACCAGCCCGGCATCGCCGAGCTTGCGCAGCGAGAACTCGCCGAAGAAGTCGCGGCGCCGGTCGGCTTCCAGCTCGGCGGTGACGCCGAACAGCCCCTTGGCGCGGACCTCGCGCCAATAGTCGAAGCGATCCTTGGGATCGACTTGATCAGTAGACCATGTGTGCACGGAAAAGCCGTTGCGACGTGCGGAGAGCTCGAACCGGATGGAGGTTCGAATCTATCACGCGGGCCGTAAAAAGAAACTTGACCTAAGACAAATCGGATCCCTCATTTCGGCCTGGCGTGGCCGGCCGGAACGGCCGTCCGCGGCCGGCCTTGAACCGGCGAAACGGCTGGTCCGACTATTAGGCGGCGGTCGCACGGGCGGCGCATTTGTCGTGCAGGCGGGAAAACGGGATGAAGAGCTGGCTTTCGAGACTTTCGGCGATCCTTTGGGCGGTTGCATTTGTCGCATCGGCCGCACCCGCCCAGGCCGAAAAGCGCGTCGCGCTGGTGATCGGCAACAATGACTACAGGAACGTGCCCAGGCTGCAGAAGGCGGTCAACGACGCCCGCACCATGGGCGACACGCTGAAGCAGCTCGGCTTCAGCGTCATGGTAGCCGAGAACCTCAACCGGCAGGCGTTCTCCGAGACGCTGCTCGCGTTCGACCGCTCCGTGGAACCCGGCGATACCGCGTTCTTCTTCTATGCCGGCCACGGCTTCGAGATCGCCGGCCAGAATTTCCTGCTGCCGACCGACGTCCCGGCCGCCACCGAAGGGCAGGAGGAATTGGTGCGCGACGCCTCTGTTCTCGCCGACCGCATCGTCGAGCGCTTGCAGAACAAGAAGGCGCGCACCTCGATCCTGGTGTTCGACGCCTGCCGCAACAATCCGTTCGAGCGCGCCGGCACGCGCGCGGTCGCCGGCGGCGGTGGCCTCGCGCCGATGACGCAACTGCCGGAGGGCGTGTTCTCGGTGTTCTCGGCGGGGCCGCGCCAGACCGCGCTCGACCGCCTTTCGAACGACGATGCCAATCCCAATTCGGTGTTCACGCGGACCTTCGCCAAGGAGCTGCTGCAGCCCGGCGAGAATCTCGTGCAGGTCGCGCAGCGCACGCGGCGCCTGGTCAGCGAGATGGCCGAGACCGTGAAGCACAAGCAGATCCCGGTCTATTTCGACCAGATGGTCGACGATGTCTTCCTGAACGGGATCGCGAAGGGGCAGGCCGAGGCGGCCAAGCCGTCCGCGCCGCCGCAGCAGGTGGCCGCGCTGCCGCCGGTCGCGGTGCCGAAGCTGCCGAAGGAGGATTCGATCAACGCGCCGATCGCGAGCTTCTCGCGGCACAATGGCGGCTGGACCGTGGTGTTCTCGATCGCCGATCCGACGCTCGGGATTTCCTGGCGGATCGGCGACAGCGGCGATTTCCGCGAAACCGGCTTCATCGACACGCTCGATCCGCGCACGCGCAAGCGGATGCCCAATCCGTCGGTCGAGCTGCCGGCCGATGCGCCGGCCGCCACGATCGAGATTCGCTATGTCGATACGCAAGGCATGATGCAGGGGCCGTTCCCGATCAAGTTCGATCCCGACGCCGCGTTGATCCGCGACCAGCGCAAGATCCTCGACATGACCGCGACCAGCTGGCTGTCATTCCGCGAGTTCAACGGGCTGCTGGTCTACTATACGCACCTGATGTCGTATCGCTGCGCGATCCGCGAGGTGCGCATCGGCATCGACACCTCGGTGCCGGACAAGGTCCTGAAGATGCCATCCTGCAATTCGCGCGATCCCAGCGCGATCCCGTCTGACGCGCAGCCCTATCTGAAGCTTGCGCCGCAGACCAGGGCGGTCTCGGTCGAGCTGACCTATCGCGACGGCAGCGTGTCGGAAATCAAGACCTTCAGGCGATAGCCTTGCATCCTTGTTACCCGATCCGCGTTACAATCGGGTTCTGAAGGGCGAGGCAGCGGTGAGGACGGCATCATGGATGCAGGCACTCCGGCAGGGCCGAACGAGCGTCAGATCAGGGCGCGCTGCTGCGTGGTCGGTGGCGGGCCGGCCGGCATGATGCTTGGCTATCTGCTCGGACGCGCCGGGGTCGATGTCGTGGTGCTGGAGAAGCACGCCGACTTCTTCCGCGACTTCCGCGGCGACACCGTGCATCCGTCGACCCTGCAGGTGATGGACGAACTCGGCCTGATCGACGGCTTTCTGAAGCTGCCGCATCAGGACATCCAGACGCTCGACGGCATGTTCGGCGGCACCTCGGTGCGGATCGCCGACCTCCGCCGCCTCAGCATCAAGTACCCCTTCATCGCGATGATGCCGCAATGGGACTTCCTCAATTTCCTGCGCGAGAGCGGCAAGCGCTTTCCTTCGCTGAAGGTGCTGATGAAGGCCGAGGCGACCGATCTGATCCGGCGCGGCGATGCTGTCGCAGGCGTGCACGCGAACACGCCCGACGGCCCGGTCGAGATCGAGGCGGATCTCACCATCGGCTGCGACGGACGTCATTCGATCGTGCGCGAGCGCGCCGGCCTCGACGTCGAGGAGATCGGCGCGCCGATGGATGTGTTGTGGTTTCGCGTCGGGCGGCGTCCGGATGAGACCGAGAATTTGTTCGCCCGCGTCGAGCACGGCAAGATGATGGTGACGTTCGATCGTGGCGACTACTGGCAATGTGCCTATGTGATCGCCAAGGGCCAATACGAGGCGGTGAAGGCGAGGGGATTGCCGGCGCTGCTCGACGACGTGCTGCGGCTGGCGCCGATCCTCAAGGCCGGCATTGCCGACGTGAAGAGCTTTGACGACGTCAAGCTGCTCACGGTCGCGATCAATCGCCTGACGCGCTGGACCCGTCCCGGCCTGCTCTGCATCGGCGACGCCGCGCATGCGATGTCGCCGATCGGCGGCGTCGGCGTCAACCTCGCGGTGCAGGATGCCGTCGCGACCGCCAACATCCTGGCGGCGAAGCTCGTTCACGGCGTGCCGTCGGAAGACGAGCTCGATGCGGTGCGCCGGCGCCGCGAATTCCCGGTGCGCGTGACACAGCGCATGCAGGTGATCGCGCAGAACAACATCATCAGCGCGGCGCTGAAGGCCGGCGATCAGCCGGTGCCGTTGGCGCTACGGTTGATCACGGCAATGCCCTGGCTGCAAGGGCTCACCGCACGTATGGTCGCCGTCGGGGTGCGGCCGGAGCACGTGCATTCGCCGGCCGCGGGCTGAACTGCGCGCCGCGCGACCGGAAGAGCGCCCGTGTTTTCAGGCCATCACCGAATAGCCGCCGTCGACGGGGATCGCGGTGCCGGTGACGAAGTCCGATGCGGGCGATGCCAGGAACACGGCGATGCCGGCGAAGTCGTCGATCGCGCCCCAGCGTGCCGCCGGCGTGCGCGCAAGCACGCGCTCGTGCAGCCCGGCCACCTGCTGGCGCGCGCCTTTGGTCAGGTCGGTATCGATCCAGCCGGGCAGGATGGCGTTGACCTGGATGTTGTCGGGAGCCCAGGCGTTGGCGCAGGCGCGGGTGTACTGCACGATACCGCCCTTGCTCGCGGCATAGGCCGCGGCGAAGCTCGCACCGAAGATCGACATCATCGAGCCGATATTGATGATCTTGCCGTGCCCCGACGCCTTGAGCGCCGGATAAGCCGCCTTCGAGCACATGAACGCGCTGGTCAGGTTGGTGTCGATCACCTTGCTCCACTCCTCCAGTTCGAGCTCGTGCGGAGGCTTGCGGATGCTCATGCCGGCGTTGTTGACGAGAATGTCGATCCGGCCGAACTCGCGAACGACCCGTTCGACCATGGCCGCGACGGCGGCCTTGTCGGTCACGTCGGTTGCCACCGCGATCGCCTTGGCGCCGCGCTTGCCGAGATCCTCGACGGCGGCCTTCGACTTCGCCTCGTTGCGGCCGACCACGGCAACCGCCGCGCCGGCGTCCGCCAGGCCGCGCGCCATGCCGAGCCCGATGCCGCCATTGCCGCCTGTGACGATGGCGACCCGGCCCGAGAGATCAAACTGTCCGTTTTTCATTGTTGTTGTCCGCTGAGGTTTGAACCGGGCGCGAGAGTGCCCGATCGTCACGGCGCTGACCAGATCGGCCACAGCCGGTCCGCCCTGCGCCGGCGGGCTTGCGCGTGGGGCGATTTCCAGGACGTTCGGGCAACAAAAAAGCCCCGGACAATGCCGGGGCTTTTGGTCTGTATCTCAGCAGGGATCAGTACGCAGCTCAGTACTTGGCGACAACCGGACCGGTCCAGTTGAAGCGGTAGACCAGCGAGGTGCTGATGGTCTGGACAAGCGGCTTGAAGGTGATGTCGCGGCCGTTCGAGAGGTTGGTGCCGTCGACCAGCTCCGAGATGTTCTTGTTGTCGTAGTAAGCGGCGCGATACTCGGTCTTCATGAACCAGCCCGGCGCGGTGATGCCGAAGATGTTCAGGTTGTTCTCGACGCCGCCGCCGACGAACCAGCCGCCGCGATCGAAGTCGTTGGTGTGCAGACCCGAGGGAAGCGCGCTCGCGGTGTTGAACAGCGTGGTGCCCTTCCAGTGCGAGCTGGAGTAACCGGCGTTGACGTAGGACAGGACGTTCGGCGCGATCAGGTAGCCGAGGCGCGCACCAGCCGCCCAGCTGTAGTCGTTCTTGATGTTGCCGGCGACGAACGGACCCTGATCCTGGATGGTGCCCTTCAGGCTGCCGAACTGACCGTCGGCGAACACGCCGATGACCCAGCTGTTGGCGGTCTGCCAGTCGTAACCGGCACCGACGGTGCCGTACCAGCCATCGCCGCCCTGGCGCTGGTTGAAGCCGAGGATCGGCGCACCCGTGACGGTCGACTGGACGCCCGTGTCAGCATCCCAGACGCCGCCGCCGCCACCGCCGAAGATGTAGAAGCCCGTCCAGCTCGGAGCGACCGGAACCGGGGCAGGAGCCTTGGTGTAGGGGCGGGCGGCCAGATCGGCAGCCGACGCCGATGCCGTCATCGCAGCAACCGCGGTCAGAGCGAGCAAAATCTTCTTCATATCCAAATCCTCGACTAGCGTTCGATCAGGTCGCTCAGGGGAGTGCGCTGGCACCGATTCCCGAAACTCATGATTGAACTATACGTGGTTCCGCCGGAAATGCTGTTGCTGGTGAGACACATCCGGCCGAAAACGAAGCCACTGGGGCTCTCCGAACGGGCAAAATGGCAACGGCCGCCCCAATCTGGAGGCGGCCGGAAACTCATTTCAGATCAATCGGTTGGGCCTAGACGTCGAGCAGATCGTCGCTGGCGAATTCGGCCTTGTCGGAAATGAAGGCAAAGCGGGCTTCGGCCTTGGTGCCCATCAGCCGCTCGACCGAGTCGGCGGTGCCCTCGCGATCGTCGGCCAGCAGCACCACGCGCAGCAGCGTGCGCTTGGCCGGATCCATCGTGGTTTCCTTCAGCTGCGCCGGCATCATCTCGCCGAGGCCTTTGAAGCGGTTCACCTCGACCTTGGCGTTGGCGTTGAACTCGCTCTTCAGCAGCTCGTCCTTGTGCGCGTCGTCGCGGGCGTAGATCGACTTGGTGCCGTGCTTCAGCTTGTAGAGCGGTGGAACCGCCAGATAGAGATGCCCTTCGTCGATCAGCCGCGGCATCTGCCGGTAGAAGAAGGTGATCAGGAGCGATGCGATGTGCGCCCCGTCGACGTCGGCGTCGGTCATGATGATGATGCGCTGGTAGCGCAGATCCTCTTCGCGGTAATGCGCGAGCGTGCCGCAGCCGATCGCCTGCACGAGGTCGGAGAGCTGCGCGTTGGCGGTCAGCTTGTCCTTGCCGGCAGAGGCGACGTTGAGGATCTTGCCGCGCAGCGGCAGCACGGCCTGCGTCTTGCGGTCGCGCGCCTGCTTGGCGCTGCCGCCGGCCGAGTCACCTTCGACGATGAAGAGCTCAGAACCTTCGGTGCCGGCGTCGGAGCAATCGGCGAGCTTGCCGGGCAGGCGCAGTTTCTTGCCGGCGGTCTTGCGCGCGGTCTCCTTTTCCTGGCGGCGGCGCAGCCGTTCCTCGGCGCGATCGATCACGAAATCGAGCAGCCGGTTGGCCTGGTTCGGATTGCCTGACAGCCAGTGGTCGAACGGATCCTTCATCGCCTGCTCGACGATGCGTTGCGCTTCGGCGGTGGCGAGGCGGTCCTTCGTTTGGCCCTGGAATTCAGGCTCGCGCACGAACACCGAGAGCATCACGGCCGCGCCCACCATCACGTCTTCCGAGGTGATGGAGGCCGCGCGCTTGCCCTGGCCCGCGCGTTCGGCGTGGTCCTTGAGGCCGCGCAACAATGCGCTGCGCAGGCCGGATTCATGCGTACCGCCATCGGGCGTCGGCACCGTGTTGGTGTAGGACGACAGGAAGCCGTCGGCATCGGCTGTCCAGGCCACCGCCCATTCGCAGGCGCCATGTGCGCCGCTGCGGCCGGATTTGCCGGAGAAGATATCCTGATGCACCAGCGTGTCGGCGTGGATCGCCGCGGCCAGATAATCCTTCAGGCCGCCGGGGAAGTGGAACTTGGCTTCCGCCGGGACGTCTTCGACGCCCTTCAAGAGCTCCTGGTCGCAGTGCCAGCGAATCTCGACGCCGCCGAACAGATAGGCCTTCGAGCGCGTCATCTTGAACAGGCGTTGCGGCTTGAACGCCGCCTTGGCGCCGAAGATGTCGGTGTCCGGCTTGAAGCGAATGCGCGTGCCGCGGCGGTTGTTGACCTTGCCGAGGTCTTCGAGCTTGCCCTTGGGATGGCCGCGCTCGAAGGTCATGCGGTGCAACTGCCCGCTACGCGCAACCTCGACCTCGAGCCGCGAGGAGAGGGCGTTGACCACGGAGACACCGACACCGTGCAGGCCGCCCGAGGTCTCATAGACCTTGGAGTCGAACTTGCCGCCCGAGTGCAGCGTGCACATGATGACTTCGAGCGCCGACTTCTTCGGGAATTTCGGATGCGGGTCGACCGGAATGCCGCGGCCATTGTCGGTCACGGTCAGGAAGCCGTCGGCGGTCAGCTCCACGTCGATGAAGGTAGCGTGGCCCGCCAGCGCCTCATCCATGCAGTTGTCGATCACCTCGGCGAACAGGTGGTGCAGGGCCTTCTCGTCGGTACCGCCGATATACATGCCGGGGCGCCGGCGGACCGGTTCCAGCCCTTCCAGCACCTCGATGTCAGCCGCCGTATAGCCGGCTTCGGCGCTTCCAGCGGATCGCGAAGCAGCCTTCGCAGGGGCGCGTCCCTTCGGTTCCGGGGCTCCGAACAGATCGTCGGCAGATTTACTTTTGGCGTTCGACTTCAATGATTTGGCCATGGTTCTTCAAGTGGCGCGCCGGTCACGGCGCGGCGAATCGGTTGCTCTGACTATGCCACGGATGGGCTGCCAATGGGGACGGTCGCGCCCTGGAGCCCGGCCATCCCCATAGATAGGAAACCGCGATTACGCCTGCGAGGTGCGGAATACAACGACCGTGAACAGGGCCATGGCGGCGACCACCAGCAGTGACCCGACGATCGGCGCCGCCTCGAACGACGGTCCCTTCAGCAGCACGGCGGCCACGCCGGCCGGGAACAGGACGCCGCCGACGATATGCAGCCAGCCCTGGATTCTGGCGAGCAGCATGCTGCCCGCTTCCGGCACCAGCCGGTAGTAGAGGCCGAACAGGAACAGCAGCACGCCGCCGACCAGATTGAGATGCGCGTGCGCCGGTCCCAACGTGAAGTCGTGCTGGATACCCATGGCGATGCCCGCGAGCATTCCGAACAGCAGGACGAGAACGCTCACGCACATCATCAGCGATCCGATCATCCAGTAATTCCTTTTTCTTGTGAGGGAGATGCCAACCTGGACCTCAGGGGCCTTACGGGAAATCACGGTCGATCCCCGCCTTTGTGACTTGATGTCACGCAATCGGCTGGCTTACCTGTTCTTAGGCTGCGTGCCGCTAGAAAGGTTCATTCGAGGTTCAACGGAGCGGGAAGGCACACGACGAGATGGAAGACCTTGCGCGGGCCCTGGCCGAATTCGTGCGGCACCACCAGGCCTGGGCCGCTCCGATCGTCATGCTGCTGGCGTTCGCTGAATCGCTCGCCTTCATTTCATTGCTGGTTCCGGCCTGGGGTGCGCTGGTCGCGATCGGCGCCCTGATCGGCGTCAGCGGGATCAGCTTCTGGCCGATCTGGATCGCGGGCGGCGTTGGTGCCGCGCTCGGCGACTGGGTCTCCTACTGGTTCGGCTATCGCTACAAGGAGCAGGTCGCGCAGATGTGGCCGCTGTCGCGCTACCCGGAGATCCTGCCGCGGGGCGAGGCCTTCGTGAAGAGCTGGGGCGTGCCCAGCATCTTCATCGGCCGCTTCTTCGGTCCGCTGCGCGCCTCGGTGCCGCTTGCGGCCGGCATTTTCGAGATGTCGTACTGGCAATTCCAGATCGCCAATTTCGTCTCCGCGCTGGTCTGGTCGGCGGCACTGCTGCTGTTCGGCGACGTCATTGCCCATGCCATCGAGTGGGTGTGGCGGGTGGTGTAGCGCCGTCAGTCCGCGACATCGGACGGGTGCCCACACGCGAAAAGAGAAACCTAAAAGTTTTTCTATCCCGGCGAGGCGACGGTAATCTCGCGGTGCTAGCTCAACAGCCGACGTTTCGGTCGTCGTCGGGCTTGCATCACCATGATCGCGCGCATCTGTCTCCTTTTCGCTTTACTGCTACTGACGCCGTTGAGCTTTGCCGCAGCCGATACATCGGCTTCAACGACTGCGGACCCGCACCGGGTCTGGATCGATCCGGGCTGGCGGCGGACGATCAGCCGCTATGCGATTACTTTCGACGAGCAGGGCCTGAGCACGACTATCTTCGATTTCGAAGCCCAGGCGCTCGACGAGAAGGGGGCCGAGGCGCTCGCTCGACGAACCTTTCGCTACAACAGCTATTTCTACGACTTGGCATCCAGCGAGCTCGCTACGTTGAAGGCCGACGGCCGGGTCATTGTGGTCGACGAACGCGCAATCCGAGACCAGCCGGCCTCGACGGATGGCTCCTCTCCCTATTTTGACGAGCAGCGGCAGCGGTTGGTTGCTTATCCGGACGTCGCTCCCGGCGACAAGGTCAAGGGGCGGTTGATCTACAAGGCGAAGAGAGCCGTGTTTCCCGGCGAATTTGCGGGCTACTGGAGTCAAATGGCGGATCAACCTCGCGAGGTGATGGAGCTCACGCTCGATGCGCCCGCGTCGAAGCCGTTGCATGTCGGGTTGCGCAATGTCGAACATGAGGAGGAGAGGCGAGGCGACCGGATCGTCCATCATGTTCTCTTCAGGCAAGAAACGCCGAGGCCGCGCGAGATGGACGCGGGGACATTCGACGATGCCCGGCGGTTCGAGGTCAGCACCTTCGCGGACTATGCAACTCTTGCGGCGGTGTTGAACGCCCGTAACGCGCCGATGGCGCAGCCTGACGAGAGTTTGGAAAAGCTCTCTGCCGAGATCGTCGGCGACGCCGCGGACGCGCGAAGCAAAGTTGAACGAATTCACAACTGGGTCGCGCGGAATATCCGGTACGTTGGGATCGGGCTCGAGGATGGTGGCTTGACGTCGCAACCCGCATCCGCAGTCCTCGCGGCGCGCTACGGTGACTGCAAGGCGCATGCGACGATCCTCAAGGCGTTGCTCGCGGTTCAGGGGATCGAAGCCAACCTTGTCGTGGTGAATGCCGGCCTGCAGTACACGCTGACGGAGGTCGCGACGCAGAATTTCGACCACGCGATTGTCTATGTTCCGGCAATCGACCGCTATCTCGACCCGACCTCGTCGCTGGTGGCGTTCGATTCCCTGCCGCCGAACCTCGGCGGCAAACCCGCGCTCAACATCGACAAGGGGACGATGGGCCGTATCCCGGTGACGGCACCGCAGCGCTTCGTGTTGGCAGCGGATACGGAATACACGCTGCACAGCGATGGTACACGTCAGGCGCGCTCGGTGTTGTCCGGCAATGGACTGGGAGCAAGTGTTGGACGATCCGTCGCACTAGGCCTTGACGCGGGGGACCGGCAGAACGGCGCCAGGAAGCTGATCGAGCAGGCGGGGCTGAGCGGCACGGGCGACTACAGCTTCCCGAATCCGCGCGACCTGTCCGACAGCTATGCGATCACCACGAACTTCCAGATCACCAAGCCCGTCGGCCTCAATCATCTCGAGCGGATCAGGATGCTGCCGCTGACTGACCCGCGCCCCTCGCTGCTGCTGCTCGCCACCAGCGGGCCAACCGACCGGGCCTTTCCGTGCCGCTCGCTGGAATATCGGGAGACCAGTTCGCTCACCGTGCCTGAGGGAACCAACTTCTACCAAAAGCCGGCGCCGGTCATCTATAGCAAGAGTTTCAGCGGCAGCACGGCATACGGCGCTGCGACGGGGCGGATCGAGGTCAACGCGACCGCCACGCTCAACGGCCGCACGATTCGCTCCAGCGCGTTGGTGCGGTTCAGCGTCGACGCTGCGGTCTGTCCGGCGGAATTTGCTGCGGCGATCAAGGCTGGCTTGGACAAGTTCGCGGAGTTCAAATACGGGCCGATCGGATTGACGCCGAAACCGGTACCGCTCGTTACGGAAATCAGCGCCGAGTTTACCGATGGCGTGAACGCGTATCAGGCGCAAAACTACGTGCGCGCGATGGCTCTGCTCCGACCGTATGCCGAGCATGGCAACGCCAAGGCTCAATCCTATGTGGGGTACATGTACGAAAGCGGCTACAGCGTCGAGCGCAACTACGCCGAGGCGATCCGTTGGTTTCTGATGGCCGCCGAGCAGGGCGATTCCTACAGCCAGGGGAAGCTGGGCTACGCATATGAGTACGGGCTTGGCACGGCGCGCGACGAGAAGGTCGCAGCCCAATGGTACGCCAAGGCAGCCGAGCAGGGCGATGTCTTCGGTCAGACCCACCTCGCGCGCCTCTATCGGGATGGCGCCGGTCTCGCCCAGGACTATCAGCAAGCTGCGACCTGGTTTTCGAAGGCTGCCGATCAGGGCTCGGCTTGGGCGCAGGGGAATCTCGCATTGCTCTACATCAAGGGCCGTGGCTTGCCGCTCGATCTATCACGGGGCATCGCGCTGCTTCGGGTTGCCGCCGATCAGAACGACAGTGAGGCCCAGTACAATCTGGGATATGCCTATGAGAGCGGCACGGGTGTTCCGAAGGACATCCGGGAAGCCGCCAAGTGGTACAGCAGGGCGTCCGATCGCGGTAATGCGCTCGCCCGCACGCGCCTCGAGGGATTGCTGGGAGGCGGCGGAATTTTGGGTCACCTGCGCCAACTCTTCGGTGGTCTTTGAGCTCCTGATCTGTCTACGCCGATGCGCCAGCGCATCCGACCCACGAGAGCCGTTTGCCGACCGTCGGCCTTGGAATAAGGCCGCGGCGCAGGGGTTAGCCCGGACGACGGCCAAGTCGCGCAACCGTCATCGCGCGGGCATCGAAAGGCTGATACAACCTCGCCTACAATTGCGAATTCACCGGGCGCCGCTTCACTGGGAGGACACCACATGGAATTGACACGACGTCACGCTCTCGCGGGCGCTGCCGGCATTGCCGCTGCACCGTTGCTATCAGCCGTTCCTGCGGCCGCTGTGGCGGCGGTCGCCGACAAGCAGGCGCCGAGCTTCTATCGCTACAAGGTCGGCGACATCCTCGTCACCGTGGTGTCCGACGGCAAGAACGTCTTCAAGCTGGAAGACTCCTTCATCCCCAATGCGAAGCGGGACGACGTCAACGCGGCGCTGGAGAAGGCGTTCATGCCGCGCGACATGATGACGATCTGGTTCGCGCCGCTCGTGCTCAACACCGGCGGCAAGCTGGTGGTGATCGACACCGGCAATGGCGCGCTGGCGAAGGCCAGCACGAAGGGCGCCAATGGCCTGTTCGCCGACAACTTCGTCGCCGCCGGCTTCGATCCCAAGAATGTCGACATGGTCGTGATCTCGCACTTCCACGGCGACCACGTGAACGGCCTCTTGACCGCCGAAGGCACGCCGGCATTCCCGAATGCCGAGGTGCTGGTGCCGGCGACCGAGTGGAAGTTCTGGATGGACGACGGCGAGATGAGCCGGGCACCGGCCGGCCGCATGCAGGGCCTGTTCAAGAACAACCGCAATATCTTCGAAGCCGGCCTGAAGAAGAAGGTCACGCCCTACGAGTGGGGCAAGGAGATCGCGCCGGGCCTGACCTCGGTCGAGACCGTCGGCCACACGCCGGGCCACACCTCCTACGTGCTGGCCTCCGGCCCGGACAAGGTCTTCATCCAGTCCGATGTCACCAACAATCCGAACCTGTTCGCGACCAACCCCGGCTGGCATGCGTTCTTCGACCAGGACGGCGACGTGGCGGAGAAGACCCGCCGGCGCATCTACGACATGGTGGTTGCCGAGCGGCTCCAGGTGCAGGGCTTCCACTATCCGTTCCCGGGCCTCGGCAATGTGGTGAAGGACGGCAGCGGCTATCGCGTCGTGCCGGCACCGTGGAATCCGGCGATCTGAACGGTTTTTCTTGACGTCAAGGAGGCGCGGCCTTATAGCCGCGCCCATGATCAACGCCGCGACCATCATCATTGCCCGCCGCCGCCGCATTATCGCGGTATGGGCGGTCGCTCGCGTTTAAGACCATCGCCTCTGCCGCCGGACCCGATCCCGCGGCGCTCTCCTGAAAAAGACACGCGGTTCGATCTGGCGGCTCCTTCGTCATGCAGGAGCTTTGACCATGTATACGCCGCCGCCGTTCAAGCCTGACCGCGCCGCGAGCCTTGCCTTCGCGGAAGCGCGCGGTTTCGGCATGGCCTGCGCGTGGGACGGCGCCAAGCCGATCGCCTCCGCGCTGCCGTTCTATTTGACCTATGCCGCCGACGGGACGCCGCGGGCGCTGTTTCATGTTGCCCGTCACAATCCGCTGGTAAAGCTGGTGGGCGGGTCACCTTGGCTGCTGGCCGTTACCGGCGCCGACGCCTATGTTTCGCCGGACTGGTACGTGTCACCCGATCAGGTGCCGACCTGGCTCTATCAGGCGGTGCATCTGACCGGGCCGGTGCGGGCGTTGTCGGATGACGAGCTTGCCGTTCAGATCGACGCACTGAGCGCCAAGTTCGAGGACCGGCTGCTGCCGAAAAAGCCGTGGGTGTCAGGCAAGATGACCGCCGCAAGGCTGGAAACCATGAAGAAGGCCATCGTGGGTCTCGAGATGATGGTGGAAGAGGTGGAGGGCAGCTTCAAGCTGAACCAGCACAAGTCTGAAACCGATTTCGCAGCGGTCGGCAACACGCTCGCCTTGCAGGCCGAAGCCGGTGCCCAAGACATCGCGGGCTTGATGCGCGAGGTGCGCCCGCAGGCTTTCGCGATGATACAGACCGAGATGACTACGCTTCCGAGGAGCGAGCAATGACGAAGAAGAAAATCGGAATTTTGGGCGCGTCCGGCTACACCGGCGCCGACGCGGTGCGCCTGTTGGCGCGGCACCCGAATGCCGAAATCACCGCGCTTACCGCTAACACCCATGCCGGCAAGACGATGAGCGAGGTGTTTCCTCACTTCTTCATGCTCGACCTGCCAAAACTCGTGGAATGGGAAAAGGTCGACTGGACGCGGCTCGATGCCGTGTTCTGCGGACTGCCGCACGGGACGACGCAAGAGATCATCGCCGCGGTGCTGAAAGCCAATCCCAGAATCAAGATCCTCGATATGTCCGCGGATTTCCGGCTGCGCAACAAAGACAGCTATGCGCAATGGTACGGCCATGAGCACCGGGTGCTCGAATTGCAGGACGAGGCGGTCTATGGGCTGACCGAACTCTACCGGGAGGAGGTCACGGCCGCGCGCCTGGTAGCCTGTCCCGGCTGCTATCCGACGGCGGTGCTGCTGGCGCTTGTTCCGCTGGCGAAGGCAAAGCTGATTGACGTCGACGACATCATCATCGACGCAAAGTCGGGCGTCACCGGCGCCGGACGCGGACTGAAGCAGAACACGCTGTTCAGCGAGGCCGGCGAAGGGTTGTCGCCCTATTCGATCGGAAGCCATCGACACTCGGCGGAGATTGAGCAGGAGATTGGCGCGGCCGCTGGCTCGGCTGTGACGGTGAACTTCACCCCGCATCTCATTCCGATGGCGCGGGGTGAGTTCTGCACATCCTATGTCAAGCTCAACGGGGCTACGCCGGACGATTTGCGCGCCGAGCTGGAAAGGGCCTACGCCAACGAGCCGTTCGTATATGTGACGAAGAAGGGTGTGCTGCCACAGACGCAGAACGTGCGTGGTTCGAATTACGTTCAGATCGGCGTCGTCGCCGACCGGATCAAGAACCGCGCCATCGTGCTCTCGACGCTCGATAATCTTGTGAAGGGTTCGGCCGGACAGGCGATCCAGAACATGAACCTGATGTTCGGCTTGCCTGAAACCACCGGGCTGGAGCAGATCGCGCTGTTTCCATGAGCAGGGGTTGTTGTCGTGGGCGAGGGTGCGCTCAATCTAAGGATAACTGCCCGTCCCCGTTGGCGGCGCAGGCGCGGCCAGATGTGTTAAACGAAACGAACGAGCTCGAAAGGACCATGCCATGACCCTCACCGACACCAACCAGCCGAAAATCAGGAGCGGTGCGACCAAGGCCACCGTGTTCGTCGATGGCGCGTCCGGCACGACCGGCCTCGGCATCCAGGAGCGGCTGCTCTCGATCGGCGACGTCGCGGTGAAGCATATCGCCGAGGACAAGCGGAAGGACGCCGGTGCCAAGCGCGCGCTGATGGAGGAGGTGGATCTCGTGATCCTCTGCCTGCCTGACGAGGCCGCCAAGGAGACCGTGGCGTTGATCGACACCATGGGCAATGCCGCGCCGAAAGTGCTCGACGCCTCGACGGCCTATCGCGTTGCGCCCGACTGGGCCTACGGTTTTCCTGAGCTCGCGCCCGACCAGGCCGACAAGATCCGTAACGCGAAGAAGGTCTCCAATCCGGGTTGCTATCCGACCGGCGCGATCGCGCTGCTGCGGCCGATCGTCGATGCCGGCGTGCTGCCGGCGGATTATCCCGTCACCGTCAACGCGGTGAGCGGCTATTCGGGCGGCGGCAAGTCGATGATCGCCAGCTTCGAGGACGGCTCGGCACCGGCCTTCGAACTCTACGGCCTCGGCTTCGAGCACAAGCACGTGCCGGAGATGCAGCTCTATTCGCACCTGACGCGAAGGCCGATCTTCATCCCGTCGGTCGGCAACTACCGGCAGGGCATGCTGGTCTCGGTGCCGCTGCAACTCGACGCGCTGCCGGGCAAGCCTGATGGTACCGATCTGCAAGCGGTTCTGGCGAAATGGTACGCCGGCAGCAAATATGTCTCGGTGATGCCGCCGCAGAACGAGGCCGCCAAGGGCGGGCGGCTCGAGCCGGAGGCGCTCAACGAGACCAACCAGCTCGAGCTTTATGTCTTCGCCAGCGACAAGCACCACCAGGCGGTGCTGGTCGCGCGGCTCGACAATCTGGGCAAGGGCGCCTCGGGTGCCGCGGTCCAGAACATGCGGCTGATGCTCGGGCTGGCCGACAGCTGACGGCGACGCGGATCGTGGACGACGCCACGCTGCAATTCTATCGGCGCAATGCCGAGGCCTATGCCGGGTGGGCGAAAGCCCCGTCCACCCGGCTGATCGGCTTTCTGAAGCTGCTGCCGCCGGGCGGCGCGATCCTCGAACTCGGCTGTGGCGCCGGCAATCATGCTGCTGTCATGCTCGCCGAAGGCTTTGTGCTGCGTGCGACCGACGGGTCGCCCGAGATGGCCGAGGTCGCGGCGCGCCGCATCAATCATCCCGTCGAGGCGATGCTGTTCGATGAGCTCGAGGACCGCGAAGCCTATGACGGCGTCTGGGCCAGCGCGTGCCTGCTGCACGTGCCGCGCGACGAATTGGCGGGCACCATCGGCCGCATCCATCGGGCGCTGAAACCCGGTGGCGTTTTCTACGCGAGCTACAAGATCGGCCATGGCGATGGCCGCGACAGCATCGGCCGCTACTACAATTATCCCGCGGCAGACTGGCTCGCTGCCACCTACGCCTCGTCAGGGGCGTGGACGCAAGTCTCGTCCGACACCAGCGAGATCAAGAGCTTCGATGCGGCGCCGGCGACGATGCTGCATATCGTCGTGCGGAAGGCCGAGGAGTAGCGCCGGCACGATTGCCGGCGCCAATTGTCGTCAGACGATCTTGAAGATCGCGAGCGCCAGAACGGCCTGTGCAAGGAAGCCGACGGTGAAGGCCAATGTGCGGAACACCGGGATGCCGAGCGTGTAGACGATCAGGTGCGCGACGCGGGCCCAGAAATAGACGGCGCAGGCCAGCACGGTCCATTTGGTGGAATAGTCGGCGGCGTTCAGGATCAACACCAGCGGCGCGAAGATCGCGAGGTTTTCGATCGCGTTGTCGTGGGCGAACATCAGCCGGTTGGCCCATTCCGCTTGCGGCTTGTCGTTGCGCGACGGGTTGGCCATGGCGCCGGAGAGGCCGCGCACCTGCGTGCGGTTGATCGAGTAGGGAACCCACAGCAGTCCGGTCAGGATCACTGTCAGCGACAGCCAAAACAGTTCGCGCGTCATCGTCTCCCCCTCACGTGAATTCGATTCCCGACCGCCGGGACCGTCCATTTATAGCTGAGCGGAAGAGCGCGCGCTACGCGCGGACGCGGACAAAGCTGCCCGGGGCATCCTCGAGCACCGGCGTCCCGCTGGAGCCGACCATGCGCGCCGGGACCGTCTCCGGATCATGGCTTTCCAGCCAGCCGCGCCAGTCGGGCCACCACGAGCCCTTGTGCTCCTCGGCGCCCTTCAGCCAGTCGGCGAGCTTCATGTCCTTGATGTTGTCGTTGGTCCAGTACTGGTACTTCTTCGACGCGGGCGGATTGACCACGCCGGCGATATGGCCGGAGCCGGACAGCACATATCTCACCGGGCCGCCGAAGAACTGCGAACCGTAGAGCACCGATTCCGCCGGCGCGATGTGATCCTCGCGGGCGGCGAGGTTGTAGACCGGCACCTTCACCTTCGACAGATCGAGCAGCGTGTTGTCCAGCACCATGGTGCCGGTCGACAGCCGGTTCTCCAGATAGCAGTTGCGCAGGTAGTAGGAGTGGTTCGACGACGGCATCCGCGTCGCATCCGAATTCCAGTGCAGCAGGTCGAACGAGGAGGGCGTCTGGCCCTTCAGATAATTGTTCACGACATACGACCAGATCAGGTCGTTCGAGCGCAGCATGTTGAAGGCCATCGCCATCTTGCTGCCCTCGAGCACGCCGGATTCCTGCATGTCGCGTTCGAGCGCCGAGATCTGGTCCTCGTCGACGAACACCAGCAGATCGCCGGCATGGGTGAAGTCGACCTGCGCGGCAAAGAACGTCGCCGATGTCACACGCTGGCGGCGCTTCTCGGCGAGATAGGCGAGCGTCGAGGCGAGCAGGGTGCCGCCGACGCAATAGCCGGCGGTATGCACCTTCATCTCGCCGGTGACCTTCTCGATGACGTCCATCGCCGTCAGCGGGCCTTCGGTCATGTAGTCGGCCCAGGTCTTCTTGCCGAGCTCCTTGTCCGGATTGACCCAGGAGATCACGAACACCGTGATGCCCTGGTCGACGCACCATTTGACGTAGGATTTCTCGGGGCGCAGATCGAGGATGTAGAACTTGTTGATCCAGGGCGGCACGATCAGCAGCGGCGTGCGCAGCACGTTCTCGGTCGCCGGCGAATACTGGATCAGCTGCATCAGCTCGTTCTGGAAGATCACCTTGCCCGGCGTCGTCGCCATGTTGACGCCGACCTCGAGATTGGTCGAGTCGGACTGGCGGATCCGCAGCGTGCCGTGGCCGGCCTCGATATCCTCGGCCAGCATCTTCATGCCGCGCACCAGATTGTCGCCGTTGGTCTCGACGGTGGCGCGCAGCACCTCCGGATTGGTCAGCACGAAATTCGACGGCGCCAGCGCGTTGGTGATCTGCTGGACGTAGAATTCGGCCTTCTTGCGCGTGTGGGGATCGATCCCGTCGGCGTCATGGACCAGTTGCTGCGCCCATTTCGAGGTCAGCAAATAGAGCTGCAGGATGAAGTCGAAGAACTGGTTCGACTTCCATTCCGGATCCTGGAAGCGCTTGTCGCGCGGGGCCGGGGCGATCGCCGGCTTGGCATCGGCCTCGCCGGCCATGCGGCGCACCGCCGCGCCCCAGAGATCGAGATAGTCCTTGCCGAGCTGCATCTGCAGCGACGAGGCGCGCTCCTTGTCGGACAGCCAGTATTCGGCGATCACGCTGAAGGTCTTGATGACCTCACCGAGCTCATTCGGCGGCTTGTCGCGGACTTCTCCGGTCTGGCGCGGCTTGAGATAGGCAGCCAGCGCCTGGCCGCTGCTCTCCATCGCCCGCGCGATGTTCATGGCGAAGGCTTCGGCGTTGAATTTCGGGGTGGCCTGGGTGTCGGTACTAACGTTGCTCATCTGAGGTACAATATCGCGTCGTTTGGAGGGCGTCATCGCGCGGTGCGGCAACGCAAATCAGTCAAAATCCAGCATTTCGCTCTGTTGCGGTGCGAGAAAAAATCTTTGTTCCGTCATATTGAAGCCTCAGGGGTCGCTTTTGGTGTTCCCGCTTTAAGCGTTTCGGGCGACAATGGTTTGAAACGCTAAAGTCGAAATTAACGCAGCGGGGACGCTGCAAGGCTCGTACCAGTGCGACCCGTGTCGGCAACGTGCGACGTGCGCGCTAGCTTGTTGGGGACAATTCGGCGCATGCCGATCGATCGAATGAACAGGGGGCTCGCGGCCGCAGTGCTGCTCGCGTCGTTGGTGGCGCTGAGCGGGTGCTCGAGCACGATCGCCGATATGACGATGCCGGCCGATGCGCCGGCGCGTGAGAAGGACGCCGGCGGCTACCTGCCGGTCCATGATCTTCCGCCCGACCGCGCCGATCCGACGATCAAGCCGGCGGACCAGGCCAAGATCGAGCAGGAGCTGATTGCCGCGCGCGCGCGCCAGGCCTCGACGGCCGCCCAAAGCGGGAAGTAGCGCGCGACGAACGGCCGATCAGCGCTGGCGCCGCCCGGTGTCCGTGCTAAAAGAAACCCAGTTCAACCGCAGATCCGGCCGCAGCCCCCAGATCGTGCGCCTGAATTCGCTCTAAGTCATTGATTCAGTGCGATTTCTGTCAGAGGCCGAGCCGGCTTCCGCAAACTACGCCAAGGGGGTCGATTCTGGCATCGCGGTTGTCGGAGCAAGGGTCCCATGGAAGATTTTTACCGCATTCGCCGTCTGCCGCCTTATGTCTTTGAGAAGGTCAACCAGGCCAAGGCGGCCGCGCGCAACGCCGGGGCCGACATCATCGACATGGGCATGGGGAACCCGGACCTGCCGACCCCGCCGCATGTGATCGAGAAGCTCAAGGAGACGCTGGGCAAGCCGCGGACCGACCGCTACTCGGCCTCGCGCGGCATCAACGGCCTGCGCAAGGCCCAGGCCGCCTATTATGCGCGCCGCTTCGGCGTCAAGCTCAACCCCGACACCCAGGTGGTTGCGACGCTCGGCTCGAAGGAGGGGTTTGCCAACGTCGCGCAGGCGATCACGGCGCCGGGCGACGTCGTGCTGTGCCCCAATCCGAGCTACCCGATCCATGCCTTCGGCTTCCTGATGGCGGGCGGCGTGATCCGCTCGGTGCCCTCGGAGCCGACGCCGCAGTTCTTCGAGGCGGTCGAGCGGGCGATCATCCATTCGATCCCGAAGCCGATCGCGCTGATCGTCTGCTATCCGTCGAACCCGACCGCCTACGTCGCGGACCTCGACTTCTACAGGGATCTCGTCGCGTTCGCGAAGAAGCACGACATCTTCATCCTGTCCGATCTCGCCTACGCCGAGGTTTATTTCGACGAAAACAATCCGCCGCCATCGGTGCTGCAGGTGCCCGGCGCGATCGACGTCACCGTCGAGTTCACCTCGATGTCGAAGACGTTCTCGATGGCCGGCTGGCGCATGGGCTTTGCGGTCGGCAATGAGCGGATCATCGCGGCGCTGGCGCGGGTCAAATCCTATCTCGATTACGGCGCGTTCACGCCGGTCCAGGTGGCGGCGACCGCGGCGCTGAACGGTCCCGACGACTGCATCCGCGAGATGCGCGACACCTACCGCAAGCGCCGCGATGCGCTGGTCGAGTCATTCGGCCGCGCCGGCTGGGACATTCCGCCGCCGCAGGCCTCGATGTTCGCCTGGGCGCCGCTGCCCAAGGCGTTCGAGGCGGTCGGCAGCATGCAGTTCGCGACCCTGATGGTGGAGAAATCCGGCGTCGTGGTGTCGCCGGGCGTGGCGTTCGGCGAGCATGGCGAGGGCTATGTCCGCATTGCGATGGTGGAGAACGAGCAGCGCATCCGGCAGGCCGCGCGCGGTGTGCGCCGCTTCCTTGAAAGCGGCATCGAAACGTTGCACAACGTCGTTCCTCTCGCCAACCGACGCTAATCCTTCCAGGTTGTTTAATCTCCAGGTCCCTTAAATCCATGGTCGCACCCCTGAACGTGGGCATAGCGGGGCTCGGCACCGTCGGTGCCGATGTCGTCCGCCTCATCGAAACGCAAGGACGGGCGCTGGCCGAGCGCAGCGGCCGCGGCGTTCGCGTCGTCGCAGTCACGGCGCGCTCGAAAGCAAAGAAGCGCGGCCTCGACCTGCGCGGCATCGCCTGGGCGAAGAGCCCCGAGGCGCTCGCCGAGGATCCCAATATCGACTGTTTCGTCGAATTGATGGGCGGCGCCGGCGATCCCGCGCTGTCCGCGATCGAGACCGCGCTGAAGGCCGGCAAGTCGGTCGTCACCGCCAACAAGGCGCTGATTGCCAAGCACGGACTGCGTCTCGCCGCGGCTGCCGAGAAGCACGGCGGCGCGCTGAATTTCGAGGCGGCAGTCGGTGCGGCGATCCCGGTCATCAAGACGCTGCGCGAGGGCCTCGCGGGCACCAGCGTCAACCGCGTCTACGGCATCCTCAACGGCACCTGCAATTACATCCTGACCCGGATGGAGCAGGAGGGCCTGTCGTTCGAGGAGTGTCTGAAGGACGCCCAGCGGCTCGGCTACGCCGAAGCCAACCCGTCGTTCGACGTCGATGGTCACGACACCGCGCAGAAGCTCGCGATCCTGGCCAGCCTCGCCTTCGGAACCAAGGTCGCGGAAAGCGCGGTTTATGTCGAAGGCATCTCCTCGATCACGCCGGAAGATCTCAAGGCCGCCGCGGAACTCGGTTACCGGGTCAAGCTGCTCGGCGTTGCGGTGCGCACGGCAAAGGGCATTGAGCAGCGCGTGCATCCGACCATGGTGCCGAAATCATCCTCGATCGCGCAGGTGATGGGCGTCACCAATGCGGTCGCGATCGACGGCGAGGGGATTCCGCCGATCACGCTGGTGGGACCGGGCGCCGGCGGCGGCGCGACGGCCTCGGCCGTGGTCGCCGACATCGCTGACGTCGCCCGCGGCATCCGCGCCAAGCCGTTCGGCCGTCCGGTGGAGCGGTTGCGCGACACCACCAAGGCGCCGATGGAACGCCATGAGGGCGGCTATTATATCCGCCTGATGGCGCGCGATCTTGCAGGCACTGCCGCAACAATCGCCACCCGGCTGGCGGAACAGAAGATATCTCTGGAATCCATCGTGCAACGGCACCCGGATGGCGTCGATGTGAACGGTGCGGCCAAAAAACCTTCACCGGTCCCGGTCATTCTGATTACCTATGCGACCAGCGAGGATGCCGTGCATCGTGCGCTGGCCGCAGTGCAGCGCGATAAGGTCATCAGCGGCCGGCCGCAGGTGATCCGGATCGAGAAAAACTAGCGCATGGCCTGAACGGGTCGGGCGTGAGACGATTGATGCGGGCAGGCTGGCCTGTCCCCGAGGCTTAAGGAGTACGCCGATGTCGACCCATATTTCCGTTCCGCCGCAGATGCTGCTCGAGCGCATCCTGACGCTCGAAATCGTGCGCGTGACGGAGCGCGCTGCGGTGTCGGCCGCGCGGCTGCGCGGCCACGGCCAGGAGAAGGCCGCCGACAAGGCCGCGGTCGACGCGATGCGGCGCGAGCTCAACAAGCTGCCGATCGAGGGGACGGTCGTAATCGGCGAGGGCGAGCGCGACGAGGCGCCGATGCTGTTCATCGGTGAGAAGGTCGGCCTCAATGCCGGCCCCAAGGTCGACATCGCGGTCGACCCGCTCGAGGGCACCACGTTGTGCGCCAAGAACATGCCGGGCTCGATCGCCACCATGGCGATGGCCGACGGCGGCACGCTGCTGCACGCGCCCGACGTCTACATGCAGAAGATCGCGATCGGCCCGGGCTACGCCAAGAACGTGATCGAGCTCGACGCGCCGCCGGCCGACAATGTCCGCCGGCTCGCCAAGGCCAAGGGCGTCGACCCGACCGCCATCAACGTGCTGGTGCTCGATCGTCCGCGCCATGCCGACATCATCAACAGCGTGCGTTCGACCGGCGCTGCCGTGCAACTGATCACCGACGGCGACGTCGCCGGCGTCATTCACTGCGCCAAGCCCGATGAGACCGGCGTCGACATGTATATCGGCACCGGCGGTGCGCCCGAGGGCGTGCTCGCGGCGGTCGCGCTGCGCTGCATCGGCGGCCAGATGCAGTGCCGCCTGATCCTCGACACCGAGGAGAAGCGCGAGCGCGCGCACAAGATGGGCGTCACCGATCCGAAGATGATCTACGGCATCGAGGACATGGCCAAGGGCGACTGCCTGTTCGCCGCTACCGGCGTCACCACCGGCTCGCTGCTGACCGGCGTGAAGTTCAAGAAGGACGTGATCGAGACCGAGACGGTCGTGATGCGCTCGGTCACCGGCACCGTGCGCTACATCAAGGCGGAGCATCGGCAGCTGGAGAAATTCCACTTGGATTAATATCCGCCGTCATTCCGGGGCGTCCGAAGGACGAACCACTGATGCGCAATTGCGCATCGGGGAATCTCGAGGTTCCGGGTTCGATGCTCCGCATCGCCCCGGAACGACGCGCTAAACAAACAACAAAAAACAGGGAGACGCGCATGTCCGATCTGTCCGGGGTCAAGGCGCTGGTGTTCGACGTGTTCGGGACCGTGGTCGACTGGCGCACCAGCTTGATCAACGACTTCACCAAATGGGGCGAGACGCGCGGTATCAAGGCCGATTGGACCGCGCTGGTCGACGGCTGGCGCGCGGTCTATGCGGCCTCGATGGACGAGGTGCGCAAGAACCCGCAGAACGGCTACGTCATCCTCGACGTATTGCACCGCCGCTCGCTGGAAAAACTCGTTGCGCAGTTCGACATCAAGGGGCTGAGCGAGGCCGATTTGCAACATCTGACGCTGGGCTGGCATCGCCTGCACGGGTGGCCCGACAGCGTCGCCGGCCTGACCCGGCTGAAGACCAAATACATCATCTCGCCGCTCTCCAACGGCAACGTCGCGCTGCTCACCAATATGGCGAAGTTCGCAGGGCTCCCGTGGGATCTCGTGATGTCGGCCGAACTGTTCGAGCACTACAAGCCCGATCCGGAAACCTATCTCGGCGCCGCGAAGCTGCTCTGCCTGCCGCCGGAGCAGGTGATGATGGTCGCCGCGCACAATTACGACCTGAAGCACGCGCAGAAGCTCGGCCTGAAGACCGCCTTCGTGGCGCGTCCGACCGAATACGGTCCGCTGCAAAAGTACGATTTCGAGGCCACCGGCGAGTGGGACATCGTGGCCAAGGATTTCGGGGAAATCGCCAGCCGAATGGGCTGCTAGAACTGGTCCACAAATCATCGAAGCGTTACGATTCCTGCCTGATTGGGAAGGGCTCATGACGCTGCACGCATCCGCACTGCCCGTCGAGGCGCCACAGGCGTTCCTCGGCGTGACGCGGTCGCTGACCGGAAAACTCTGGCGCGACCGACTGGATGCGCGCGGGGCAGCCCGGGCGCTCGCGATTGTGCAGCGCTATCAATTGCCGGAAATGCTGGCGCGCGTGCTGGCGGGGCGCGACGTCGAGATCGACGAGGTTCCCGACTTTCTCGACCCGACCATCCGCAAGCTGATGCCGGATCCTCACACGGTCACCGAGATGGAGCATGCGGCCAAGCGCATCGCGGATGCTGCGGTGCGCGGCGAGAAGGTTGCGATCTTCGGCGACTACGACGTCGACGGTGCGACCTCGGCCGCGCTGCTGACCTGGCATCTGCGCCATTGCGGGCTGGACCCGCTGATCCACATTCCCGACCGCATTTTCGAAGGCTACGGGCCGAACGTCGACGCCGTGCGTGCGCTGGCGGCGAAGGGCGCGACGCTGCTCGTCACGGTCGATTGCGGCACCACCAGCATCGAGCCGCTGGCGGAAGCCAGGAAGCTCGGGATGTCGGTCGTCGTGATCGATCATCACCAGACCGGCGATGTGTTACCCGAGGTCGACGCACTGGTGAATCCGAACCGGCCCGACGATCTCTCGGGGCTCGGCCATCTTGCAGCGGTCGGCCTCGTGCTGGTGACCTTGGTCGCGGTGAATCGCGAACTGCGTCAGCGCGGCTTCTGGACCGGCGAGATGCCGGAGCCGGACCTGCTCAGCGTGCTGCATCACGTCGCGCTCGGCACCGTCGCCGACGTCGCGCCGCTGATCGGACTCAACCGGGCCTTCGTCGCCAAGGGCCTGATCGCGATGCGCCGCCGCGACCATGTCGGCCACACCGCGCTGATGGATGTCGCGCGCCTGAACGGCCCGCCGGAGGCCTGGCATCTCGGCTTCATGCTGGGACCGCGCATCAATGCCGGCGGCCGGATCGGGCGCGCCGATCTCGGCGTGCGGTTGTTGCTCGAAGGCGATATCTCGGAAGCTGCGCGGATCGCGGCCGAGCTCGATCGCCTCAATGCCGAACGGCGCGTGATCGAGCAGGCGGCCGAGGCGCAGGCCGAGGCCGAGGCGCTGGCTTCGCTCGGGCTCGAGGACAAGGGCGCTGTCATCGTCACCGCGGCGGAAGGCTGGCATCCCGGCGTGGTCGGGCTGGTCGCGGCACGGCTGAAGGAGAAGTTCGCGCGTCCCGCGTTCGCGATCGCGCTGGAGCCCGGCGGCATCGGCACGGGGTCGGGCCGCTCGATCGGCGGCGTCGATCTCGGCAAGGCGGTGCGGCAGGCGGTGCACGACGGCCTTCTGATGAAGGGCGGCGGGCACGCGATGGCGGCCGGCGTCACGCTGCGCAAGGAGAAGCTCGCCGAATTCCGCGCTTACATGGAGAGCGCGCTGGCGGCCGACGTCGCCAATTCGCGGCACGAGAACGAGCTGTTCATCGACGGCGCCGTAACCGCGCGCGCGGTGACGCCGGAGTTTGCTGCGACGCTCAATCGCGCGGGCCCGTTCGGCAGCGCCAATCCGGAACCGGTGATCGCGCTGCCGTCGCATCAGCTGGTCTATGCCGACGAGGTCGGGCAGGCGCATCTGCGGCTGCGCTTCAAGTCCGGCGACGGCTCCATCGTCAACGGTATCGCGTTCCGTTCCGTCGGACAGAAGCTCGGCAGCGCCTTGACGCAAAATCGCGGCCAGCAATTGCACGTGGCGGGCTCTCTTGCGGTCGACCGTTGGCAAGGCACCGAACGTGTGCAATTCCGTGTCCTCGACGTCGCGGTGCCGGATCAGGGCCCGACGGTGATCCGATAAGAAACGTTGGGAGAGGACATGGCAGGACAGGTTGAAGGCAAGGTCGCGCTGGTGACCGGCGGCGCATCAGGCATTGGCGAAGCCATCGTTGAATTGCTCGCGCAGGAAGGCGCGACCGTTATTGCGACCGATATCGATGAGTTGAGGGGACCCGAGCTCGCCGCGCGGCTCACCAAGGCCGGGCGGAACGTGACCTTCTTGCCGCAGGACGTCACCAGCGAGGAGCGCTGGATCGAAATCATCAGTGAGATCGGCAAGCGCCATGGCCGCCTCGATATCATGGTCTCGAATGCCGGCGTCGGCATCGGAGCGCCCTCGATTGTCGAGATGTCGCTCGCGGACTGGCGCCGCCAGACCGCCATCAACATCGACGGCGTATTCCTGTCGGTGAAGCACTCGCTGCCGTTGATGCGCAAGCACGGCGGCGGCTCCATCATCATGATGTCGTCGCTGGCCGGCCTGCGCGGCGCGGCGACCCTTTCCGGCTACAGCGCCACCAAGGGCGCGGTCCGCTTGTTCGCCAAGTCGATCGCGATGGAGTGCGCACAGGTCAACGACGGCATCCGCGTCAACTCGGTGCATCCCGGCATCATCGACACGCCGATCTGGGGCAAGATCCCGACCGGCGCGACCGGTGCCGGCCAGAACGCGCCGATCGATCCGGAGGAGCGCGCGAGGTTCGCCACACCGCTGGGCCGCGCCGGCCAGGCCATCGAGATCGCCCAGGGCGTGCTCTATCTCGCTTCCGACGCGTCGCGTTACGTCACAGGCAGCGAGCTTGTGATCGACGGCGGCATGAATGCCGGCGGCGTGGTGCGGCAGCCTGCGAAATAGTCTCCGTCATTGCGAGGAGCGAAGCGACGAAGCAATCCATAGTCCCGCATATGCGGAGGGATGGATTGCTTCGCCGCGCTCGCAATGACGGTGAGCGGTCAATGCGGCAGCCTGCGAGCCGGTAGGAGCGAACTGTCGTAGCCCGGATGAGCGGAGCGACATGAGGGAAATGCGTCCCCGGGTATCGCTTTCGCTCACCCGGGCTACGCGGATCGCATGATGGCTAGCCGCCTTGGCGTAACCGCGCCAGCACCTTGAGCCCGCCGTAACCGTCGGCGGGCAACAGGCCCATCTTGATCTGAAAATCCTTGATCGCCTTCATGGTGTCGTTGCCGACGCGGCCGTCGGTGCCACCGGTGTCGAAGCCGGCCTTGGTCAGCCGCGTCTGCATCTCCTGCACCTCGGCCAGCGTCAGCGCGCGTTCCGAGCCCGGGAAGGGCTGGATGAAGGGCGGCCCGCCGAGGCAGCGATCGCCAAGATGGCAGATCGCCAGCGCGTAGTTCATCGACGGGTTGTAGCTCTTCACCGAATTGAAGTTCGGACCGAGCAGGAAGGCCGGGCCACCCGCGACCGGGATCCACAGTTGCGCTGATGCGTTCGGCTGCGGAAATGGCTGGCCGTCGGCTCTGACGACGCCGGCGCTGGCCCAGGCCGCATAGGTGCGGCTGCCGCTGGCGCCGCCGCCGGGCGCGCGGACCTCGTAGCCCCAATGCTCGCCGCGGTGCCACTTGCCGCGGTTGACGAGATATTTCGCGGTCGAGCCCAGCGCGTCGTCGGGCCGGCCGAACGGCGAGACCTTGCCGTCGCCGTCATAGTCGAAGCCGACATTGAGCCAGACTTCCGGCATCCACTGCGAATGACCCATCGCGCCGGCCCAGGAGCCGTTCATCTCCTGGGGCATGCTCCAGCCGCGCTGCACGATCTTCATCGCGTTGATCAGCTCGGTCTCCCAATAGGCCTTGCGACGCGGCTCGTTCCAGGCGAGCGCCGCCAGCGAGGGAAACACCGGCGTCATGTGGTTCTGCTGCACCAGCGGATCGCCATAGGCGGACTCGACGCCCCACAGCGCGAGCAGCGTGCCGCGCTCGACGCCGAAGTCGCGTTCGATCCGGCCGAACAGCGCCTCGTTCTTCTTCAGCGCCTCCTTGCCGTGAATGACCCGCCAGTCGGAGACGCGGCGATTGATGTACTGCCAGATCTGCTCATGGAATTCAGGCTGGTTGCGCATCTGCCTGAACACGCTCATGTCGGGCTCGATCCGCCCCATGCAGCGATTCCAGGTCGCCTCCGAAATGCCTTTTGCGAGCGCGCGGGCGCGAAAATTGTCGCGCCACTGGTCGAAGCCCGGAGGGGCGGCGGCGAGCGCGCCGAGCGGATTGACGAGCACCACGCCGGCCGCGAGCCCGGCCTTCAGGACGGCGCGGCGGGCAGGGGATTTCGGAGAATCAGGCTGTTTCATCGGGCCAGTGTAGCGGCGCCGATCGGGTGAGCCAAAAGCCACGCCGCCGCAGGAGCCATTGTTTTAAGCATGACCTCATCGGAAAACCGGTTCCCACCTTTCCGGGTCATGCTCTAGCTATCCTGCAAATCTATGGCGATTTTTGACAGCCACCGGCGCACCACCTGTTCCGACCTGGCATCGAGGCTGGCGGCGAGCCGGCGTTCCTGGGCCTGGGCGATCTGCCGGCATTTCTCCAGCAGTGTGGTTCCATGGCTGGTCAGGGTCCATTGCAACACGCGGCCGTGGACCGGGTGCGGCGTCTTGCCGATCGCGCCATCGCGCTCGAGGTTGCGGATGATCACGCTCACGGTCTGCGGGGTCAGCAGCGCGACGCGAGCCAGATCGGCGCCTGAGAGCCCCGGATAGGCTTTCAGCATCGTCAGCACGACGAATTGCGGCGAGGTGACGCCGAGCCGTCCCAGTTGGCGCTCCATCGACAGCCGCGAGGCCGCGTGGGCCTGGCGCAGCAGATAGGCGAGATAGCCCTGCTCGCCGCGCTTGCCTTCGCCCGGCGCCGGGACGGAAGGGGCGAGCAGGACGTCGCCTGCGTTCGATCCCGCATTCGCTGCGGCCCTTCGGCCGGCGGCCTTTCCGACCGGACGCCGCTCGGCGGTGCCGGATTTGCCTCGTTTCTGCATTGCCGCCATGTCGCCTGCTGCCGCCTTCGCCGATGTCCGCATCTTGCCGATGATATCAGAGCTCTGATAATATCTCAGCACACTGATAACATGAGGCCAGGCCAATGTCACATGCCCGCAAGGAATACACCGACTTCGAGAAGCTCGCGCCCGACGTCTTCGCCGCCGTGCGCGCACTCGGCCAGTTCGCGGCGAAGGCCGGCCTCGACAAGCAGCTGCTCGAGCTGGTCAAGCTGCGCGCCTCGCAGATCAACGGCTGTGCGTTTTGCGTGCAGTATCACATCCTGCAGGGCGAGAGCCTCGGCGTGCCCGCCGACAAGCTGAACCTCGTCGTGGTGTGGCGCGAGGCGCCGCAGTTCACGCCGCGCGAGCGCGCCGCGCTGGCCTGGACCGAAGCGCTGACGACCCTGCCGAGCGGCGTCAGCGACGAGGTCTATGTGCAGGCCACCGCTGAATTCTCCGAGCAGGAGCTGACTTACCTGACCTCGGCGATCGCATCGATCAATGTCTGGAACCGGTTCGGCGCGGCCTATCGCTGGACGCCGCCGCCGCGCCGGCAGCGTGCGGACGCGGCGGCTTCGTAACGTCGAGACGGAACGGCAACCGACAGGGAGAAAAACAATGATCTCGATGGCAATGACACCATCCCTTCCATTCGCGCGTCCGCCGCGGCCGGTCGCGCTGGCGGTGATCGCGGGACTGGCCTCCGCCTTCGTAATCGGCAAGGCACTGCCGACCCCGATGGACGCGATCTCCTCCGTCATCGCGCCACTGTGCGCCAGCGCCAATGCGGCGTCGCCGCTCGACAAGGTCGAGGTCATCAGCTCGCACGCGCTGCCCAATGTGGCGGGCAAGCGTGTCACGGTGGTGCGTGTGTTCTATGGTCCCGGCGGCTTCACGCCGCCGCACCGCCATTCCGGTTCGGTGACCGCCTACATCACCAAGGGTGAAATCCGCTCCCAGCTTGGCGGCGGGCCGGTCGAGACCTTCAAGGTCGGCCAGTCCTTCTTCGAGCCGCCGGGCTCGACCCACATGGTCTCGGCCAATGCGAGCACCACCGAGCCGGCGGAGCTGATCGCGGTGTTCGTGGCGGATGAGGGCGCGCAGCTGACCACGATGCTCGAATAGCGATCGGTTGGGCGCTCGTTCTGCTAGACATGCGCACTGGACCAGTTTGGTGCCCAGTTCGCGTGAAACTGGACCTTGCGCGCAACGGGGCGTGTCGATTGATTGCACGACACGTTGCGGCGATGATTGCCGACGAGGGACAAATCGATGATCAGCCTGAAGGGGCTCTCTGCCTTCCCGATAACACCTTCGAACCGGGATGGGCGGGTTGATGTGGGCGCGCTCCGCGCCTTGCTCGACCCCTTGATTGCGGCGAAAGTGGATTCGGTCGGGCTGCTCGGAAGTACCGGCTCATATCCGTATTTCAGCCGCGATGAGCGGCGGCGCGCCGTGCAGGCGGCGACCGCCTTGGCGGACGGCAACACACCAATACTGGTTGGCATCGGCGCACTGCGCACCGACGATGCGGTGCGGTTGGCTCAAGATGCGCGTGATGCCGGCGCGACGGCGGGCCTGTTGGCAGCGGTTTCCTATACGCCGCTGACCGATGACGAGGTCTTTGAGCACTTCCAAACCGTGGCCCGCGAGAGCGGGTTGCCGATCTGCATCTATGACAATCCCGGCACGACTCATTTTCAATTCACGCCGGCTCTCATCGGCCGTCTGAGCCGGGTCGGGGGAATCGTCGCGGTGAAAAGTCCGGCGCTGGATGCTTCGACGGTGGCGGGCCATCTCAGGGAATTGCGGGCTGTGGTTCCGTACGGCGTTGCGTTGGGTTACAGCGCCGACTGGAATTGCACCGAGGCGCTGCTGGCGGGCGGAGATACCTGGTACAGCGTTCTCGCAGGAATTTTCCCGAAGGTCTGCGTGGACATCGTGCGCGCCGCGACGAGCGGCGATGCGGCCCGGGCGCGAGAACTCAACGCGCGTCTGCAGCCGATTTGGGATCTGTTCAGGACATATTCCAGTCTGCGTGTTGTCTACGCACTTGCCAATCTCAGAGGGGTCTGCACGGCCGACCCTCCACGTCCGATATTGCCGCTGCCCGCGGACGCTCAGAGGCGCGTCAAGGAGACGTTGGCTGCGATGGAGATCGACTGATCGCAACCACGGCGGAAGGCGCTAAAGCGCGATGAGATTAGGTTGAATCGTCATCGCGCTTTAGCTCTTTGTTTGAGCATGATCTTTTCGGAAAACCGCTTCGCACTTTTCCGGATCATGCTTTAGATGCCGGCGCGCGCCAGCGGGTCGCGGCCGAACCGGTTGTCACCCTTCGATCCCGGCAGCACGCTCAGCGTTGCGACGAGCGCCAGATAGGGGATCCAGTATTTGACGTGCAGCGCGGCGGCGAGGTGCGGAATGGCGAGGATCGTCAGCGCCCACCAGCCTGAGACGTTGAGGTCGTGCAGCCGCTTTACCAGGATCGCCGCGAACGGCCACAATGACAGCATGAGCAGCAAACGCAGGACGGACAACTCGTCGGCGGGCGGGCTGCTGTCGTAATAACGTGGGCCGGGGTCGAGCCTTACGCCGATGCGAATGACGAGCATGTCGACCAAGACGAGGCCGAAAAATCCCAGGCTGAATTCCTGCCGGCTGATGCGGCCTTTCACCGAGAGAAAGAACCAGCTGAAGGTCGAGAGCATGCTTGGTTATGGTCCAGCCTGAACGGGCATCTGATAGGGACTTGCGTCCGATGGTCAAAGCGGGACAGGTTCCCGCGGTTTGCTGCTTCCATCATGATCATTCAAGCTGGCAATTGTCGCCGCGACATGGCGCGCATCAATGCGATTCCGAATGGAACCTGCGGTGGGCGTTTGCACAATTTCGGAATAATGGAATAATGCCGCTGATTTGCCCGACGTGTCAAGTTGTCGTGTCGAACGACGGCAGCCGCCGGCTACTTTGCATGGGGTTGTTTTCGATATTTTGGCAGTCCGCCCCGAACCGGTGTCCCCTTCGCTCGACAACACTCTAATTGCCGCCGCCTTCCTGGGTGTCGATGCGATGCACGACGTCGTCGGGCAGGGCATGGGCCACGGCGGCTGCAAGCCCGGGCTCCGGTCCGATCTCGCGGCCGTGGCCGCGGATCAGCCGCTCATAGGCCGACACCAACGTAGTGTAGGGATTGACCCACAGCCAGCCGTCGCGCGTGAACAGCTGGACGTCGAAATGCAGATGCCGCGATGTGCCGTTGGGGTGGTCGAGATAGTTCGAGACCACGCCGATCTTCTCGCCCTCGCTGACGCGGCGTCCGTTGAGCAGGCCGTCGGCATCCATCACTGACGGGTTCATGTGCATGTAGCGGAAGCGGACATGCTCGGTGCGGGTGTTGACCTGCAATGTGGCGGCCTGCTGTTGCGCGGAGCGGATCACGATACTGTCGCGCACCGCAACGACCGCCTGCTGCTTGGGGTCGCAGCCATCCTTGCTGTCGACAGGACATGCGCCGGGGCGGATGTCCTGGCCCTGATGACCGTAGCCGCTGGCGCATTGGCCGACCTCGAAGCTGCGCGCCTCGCAGAAATTGTCTTGCCAGGGATACGTGTCGATGGCCGCGCCGGGCTTGCGCTTGGCGAAGGATTGCGAGTGGGCGAAAGCCGGCGCCTTCTCGAGCGGAAAGCGGATCTGCGAATAGACGGTGAAGTCGGCGTGGCCGCCTTGTTGCCTGCGGCCGCCGCTGCCCGCGACGATGTCGCCGCTCGGGTGGTAGGTGAAGTCGGCGGATTGCGCGGCTGGTCGCTCGGCGATGTCGGAGGCGACGTCGCTGCGCGGCCGTGACGGCTGGCCGCCGGCGATGCGCAGGGCCTTCAGAAACCGCTCGGCGACCGGATAGGCCTCGCGGCAGGCCAGCCGCTTCGGCCGCGGCGCGCTGTCGAGGCACTGGATCGAGACGACATAGGGAATCCCGAAGCGAGTGAAGGCGTAGCGGACATAGCCCTCGCGAATGAAGCGGCGCAGGTCCGGAAACTGCGCGGCCAGCGTCTTGACCGGCTCGCCCTTGCCGCCGAGCCGGTCGGCGAGGTCGTAGACCAGGATCGAGCCGGAAATCTGCACCTCGACCGGCTTTGCAAATGTCCGCGGCGGCAGGCCGTCGCCGGCGCCGGGGTCGAGCGAGAACACGGCATCGTAGCCCGATGCACCGGCATGGAAGAAATCGACCGCGCGGAAGTCGGCCTGGTAGCGCGCGATCGGCAGGGTGTCCGGCGCACCGTTTTGCCGCGCGTCGAGATAGCTTGCGGGGTCGAACGGCAGCAGCACCGGGATCGGGCTCTGCGCAATGCCGGGAAACAGCGGCGCCGTCACCGCGTTCAACTGCACCAGCGCAGGCGTCGCCCGCGGATCGGTGGCGGGGACGCGGCGTTGTCCGGCGAAAGTGAAGCCGGCGGAGACGGCCGGGCGGCTGCCGATCTCCTGCCGCAACTGGTCGAGCACGGCGCGCCATTCGACCCGCATGGCCGAGATCGATGGCGTTCGGAATTCGTCGGCATGCGCGCCGTGAAGAGGCGAGAGCAGGGCTGCCAGCCAGCAACTGACGAAGCTGACCACCTTCCTGTTCACTGCACACCCCGGGCTCATGTCTGATCGCCCGTAAGACTAAAGCAAGTTCCGGAAAAGTGTGTAGCGGTTTTCGGTAAAGTTGACGCTTAACCAACAAGTTGAGGCGCGGTGACGATTCATTTCAAATCCCACCGCGACTCAAGCGCTCAGTCCTTGGCGCGTTCGACGTAGGAACCGTCTTCGGTCATGACCACGATGCGCGTGCCCGTGGTGATGTGCGGCGGCACGCCGGTGCGCAGGCCATTGGACAGCATGGCCGGCTTGTAGGACGAGGAGGCGGTCTGGCCCTTGGTCACGGGCTCGGTCTCGACCACTTCCAGCGTCACGCGCTGCGGCAGCTGGATCGCGACCGGGTTGCCCTCGTGCATCGAGAGCTTCACGGTCATGTTCTCCTGCAGATACGGCGCGGACGAGCCGACGATCTCCTTGGAGACCTGGACCTGGTCGTAGTTGTCGTTGTTCATGAAGTGGAAGCCGTCGCCATCTTCATAGAGGTAGTTGTAGTTGTGGTCCTCGACGGTGGCCTTCTCGACCTGGTCGGTGGTCTTGTAGCGCTCCGAGACCTTCACGCCGTCGCCGATGCGGCGCATTTCGATCTGGCTGACCGGGGTGCCCTTGCCGGGATGAATGTTCTCGGCGGAAAGGACCACATAGAGCTTGCCGTCCTGCTCGATGACGTTGCCCTTGCGGATGGAACTGGCGATGACTTTCAAAGGTGTTTCCCTGAATTTGAGAGCCTAAGGGCGCCAACCGGATCGGCAGCCCCTCGGCCATGGCGGCGATTTCGGGCTGCAACATACTGATTTGTCCCTGAGATGCCAGTCTTTTGCGGCCGAATTCGCAAGGTTGCCAACCGTCCCGGCCGTCCCGATCGGCCCTATTTTCGGGCCATGGGGCTCATCCGTTTCAGCGAATCTGCCGATGGGACGCGCGAGCCGTCGTTCAAGTTCAGCCACGTGCGCGCATGGACAAGGTGCGCGTCTTTCGACAAGAAGGGATCAGCCTCGCTGCGTTCCGCGGAGGCTCGGGCTGTGTAGGCTTATGAATTTGTGTGGAATCAATCGGTTGCGCGGGACTCTTGAGTGCGGATGGCGGCTCGTTGATGTTGAATCCATGAGGATGCTCTGGCGATGACAGCTCATGACCGGCCGTCGCCCTGGTGGATGCCGCAGCGCTATGCCGACCGCAGGCCGTTCCTGCAGGCGCGGACGGCGATCACGCGAGCGCTGCGCGCCTGGTTCGAGGAGCAGGGGTTTGCCGAGGTCGAGACCGCGATCCTGCAGATCTCGCCGGGCAACGAGACCCATCTGCACGCTCCCCGCACCGAGCTCAGGCACGCCGATGGCTCACATGCGCCGCGCTATCTGCGCACCTCGCCGGAGTTCGCCTGCAAGAAGCTGCTCGCGGCCGGCGAGCCGAAGATTTACGAGTTCGCGCGGGTGTTCCGCGACCGCGAGCGCGGCGACCTGCATCTGCCCGAATTCACGATGCTGGAATGGTACCGCGCCAATGCCGGCTATGACGCCATCATGGCCGACACGATCGTGGTGATCGCCCATGCGGCGCAGGCGACCGGTATCGGCCGGTTTTCATTCCGCGGCAGGACGGTCGATCCGTTTGCGGAGCCGGAGCTGCTGACGGTCGCGGCAGGTTTCGAGCGCTTCGCCGGCATCGACCTCCTGGCGACGATCTCAGGCGGCGAAGGCGACCGCGAGGCGCTGGCGTCGGCTGCTGCAGCGCGGGTGCGGGTTGCAGATGACGACACCTGGTCCGATATCTTCAGCAAGGTGCTGGTCGAGCATATCGAGCCTCATCTGGGACAGGGCCGTCTGACGGTGCTGTTCGAATATCCGTCGCCAGAGGCCGCGCTGGCGCGCACCAAGGCCGGCGATCAGCGCGTCGCCGAGCGTTTCGAGGTCTATGCCTGCGGCGTCGAGCTCGCCAACGGCTTCGGCGAGCTGACCGACGCGGCCGAGCAGCGCCATCGTTTCACCGCAGCGATGGACGAGAAGGCCCGCCGTTATGGCGAGCGCTATCCGCTCGACGACGACTTCCTTGCCGCGGTCGGCCAGATGCCGGAGGCCAGCGGCGTCGCGCTCGGCTTCGACCGGCTGGTGATGCTGGCGAGCGGTGCGCCACGAATTGATCAGGTGGTCTGGACGCCGCCTGCGGGAGAGCCATGAACAGGATCGATCCAAAACTGGCGGCGACGCTGCGACAGCCGCGCGAGCTGGTCGATGCCGGGCTCGCGCCGGTCGCAGCACTTGCGGAGCTCGAGCGGGTCGCTGCGCGCTACGCGGTCGCGGTGACGCCGGAGCTCGCCGCGCTGATTGACCCGGCCGATCCCGCCGACCCGATCGCGCGGCAGTTCATCCCGAGCGCCGACGAACTCGTCGAGCAGCCGGGCGAGAACGCCGATCCGATCGGCGACGATGCGCATTCGCCGGTCGCCGGAATCGTGCATCGCTATCCCGATCGGGTGTTGTTCAAGCTCGTCCATGTCTGCGCGGTGTATTGCCGGTTCTGTTTCCGGCGCGAAATGGTCGGGCCGGGAAAAGCCTCGGCCTTGTCCGATGACGCCTACCGTGCGGCGCTGGATTACATCCGCAGCCATCCGGAGATCTGGGAAGTCATCCTGACCGGCGGCGATCCCCTGATGCTGTCGCCGCGCAGGCTGACCGAGATCATGGCCGATCTCGCCGACATCGATCATGTGAAGATCGTTCGCCTCCACACCCGTGTTCCGATCGCCGATCCGGGCCGTATCAATCCCGAGATGATCGCGGCACTGCGGGTCGAAGGCGCGACGACCTGGATCGCGATCCACGCCAACCATCCGCGTGAGCTGAGCAACAATGCCCGCGCGGCGTGCGCGCGCCTTGCCGACGCCGGCATTCCCTTGGTGAGCCAGTCCGTCCTGCTGCGCGGCGTCAATGATGACGCTGCGACGCTCGAGGCGCTGATGCGCGGCTTCGTCGAGTGCCGGATCAAACCCTATTATCTGCATCACGGTGACCTTGCGCCCGGCACAGCGCATTTGCGCACCACGATCGAAGCCGGGCAGGAACTGATGCGGGCGTTGCGCGGGCGTGTGTCCGGACTTTGTCAGCCGGATTATGTGCTCGACATCCCCGGCGGCCACGGCAAGGCGCCGATCGGCCCGAGCTATTTGTCGCAGCCGGCTTCCCGCGAACGTGAAGATCCGGTGGAACGGCGCTACCGTATCGTCGATTATTGTGGTGACGTTCATCTTTACCCGCCGCAATCCTGAGGCGGCGATGAGCGGGGCCGGGGACGGACAGCAGGAGCCGCCGGAGGACGGGGGCAACCGCAGCATCGAAAATGCTGTGATGTTCGGCTTCTTTGTGGTGCTGGTCGCCGCGGGAATCTGGCTCCTTGGCACGATGGCCGATATACGGAAGGTACAGGATTGCGCAGCGCAGGGGCGAAGCAACTGTGCTACCGTCGAAGTGCCGGAACGGGCGCGATAGGGTTGAGAAGCGGAGACGCGAGATGCGGAAGACAGTTTTGTTGATGGCTCTGATGATGGTTGCGGCCGGAGCGCCCCAGCTTGGCATCTCCCAAGCCTGGGCGCAGCAACAGGGCGGATCGTCCTCCATGCAGAAGGGCGGCACGGTCCCGGAGGCGCCGATCGGACATCGTCAGCCGCGCCGCGGCGACGTTGGCAGCGAGAAGAATATCAGCGATCCGAACAGTCAGGCCAACAAGGAAGATGCGGCGCTCGACAGGAAGATCAAGAGCATCTGCCGCGGTTGCTAACCCACGCAGCTGACCGGCGAGGCGCGATATCCGCCCCGCCGGCAACGCTCAATCCGTTCGGCCGCGTCAGGCCGAACGCTCCTGCAGGCCGTCACGCCGTACGCTGCGCCTTGCGTCGACGGCATCGGCCAGCTGCTTCAACACGTCTGCCGTCGTCTCAAGGTCGACGCAGCCGTCCGTGATGCTCTGGCCGTAGGTCAGCGCCTTGCCCGGCACGACGTCCTGGCGTCCCGCAACAAGATTGCTCTCGATCATCACGCCGATGATGCGCTGTTCGCCGCCTGCGACCTGGCGCGCGATGTCGGCGGCAACCGCCGGCTGGTTCTCCGGCTTCTTGCTGCTGTTGGCGTGGCTGGTGTCGACCATCAGCCGCGCCGCGACACCGGCGCGGCCGAGCTCGGCGGCGGCAGCATCGACGCTCGCGGCATCATAATTCGGCGCCCGGCCGCCACGCAGGATGACGTGGCAGTCTTCGTTGCCGCTGGTCGCGGCGATCGCTGAACGGCCGCCCTTGGTGACCGCCATGAAATGATGCGGGTGCGAGGCCGACTTCACCGCGTCCGCCGCGATCCGCACACCGCCGTCGGTGCTGTTCTTGAAGCCGACCGGGCAGGACAGGCCGGAAGCCAGCTCGCGATGGATCTGGCTCTCGGTGGTGCGCGCGCCGATCGCGGCCCAGGAGACCAGGTCAGCGATGTATTGCGGCGTCGTCATGTCGAGGAATTCGGTGCCGGCCGGCAGGCCGAGATTGTTCACCGCCGACAGCACGTTGCGGGCGAGCCGCAGGCCCTTGTTGATGTCGAAGCTGCCGTCGAGATCGGGATCGTTGATCAGGCCCTTCCAGCCGACGGTGGTGCGCGGCTTCTCGAAATAGACCCGCATCACGATCTCGAGGCGGTCGGCGAGCTGTTCGCGCAGGCTGGCGAGGCGCTCGGCGTAATCGACGGCCGCCGCGGGATCGTGGATGGAGCAGGGGCCGACGACGATCAGCAGGCGGTCATCGGTGCCGTTCAGGATCGCGTGGACGGCGTTGCGGGCGCCCATCACCACCCGGGTCGCCGTCAGGGTGCGCGGGACCTCCCGCATCACCTCCTCGGGCGTACTAAGCTCTTTCAATTCCTTGATGCGAAGATCGTCTGTCGTACTCAACACGGCTGGCTCCTTTGGATTTCGGGACCTGCCGGCACACAAAAAAGCCGCCAGGTCAGGCGGCTTGTTTTGGACGTTTGCTGCAATTCTTCAGATTGAGCGCGATCCTCCTGCCGCCAGCGAGCTGTCGTAGCTAAAGTACCAAAAATAGCTGGTGGCGACGGTGATCATGGGGCGGCTCTATAGCGCAGGGATTTGGGGCTGTCACCCCCCAAATGCAAGCCCCCCGCGGTTCGGCGTCAGGTGTTGCGCGCCGCCAACGCCATGCCGATCAGGGTCGCCCCGCCGAACATCAGATTGAGGCCGACGAGGAGGCCGATCGCCCATCCCGCGGATTCCGGCAAGCCCGCGATGATGAAGAAGGCGATCACGATGTCCATCAGGCCGGCGATCAGCAGCCAGGACCAGCGTCCCGACAATTCGCGGCGGTGCTCCAGCGCGTCATGATGGTGGCGACGCCCTCGGCGACGAAATAGGCGCCGACCACGATGGTCAGCGTCAGCACGCCCTGCATCGGACGGGCGAGCAGCACCATGCCGGCCAGCACGGCGAGCGCGGCCGAAATCAGCGACCACCAGAAGCCCGGCATGTTGCGTGCCCAGAACGTCACGATCAGCCCGCCGATCCCTGAGATCAGGAACATCCAGCCGAGGAAGATGGTGACGGCGAGGCTCGCGAAGGTCGGCACGATCATCGCGGCGATGCCGAGGATCACCAGCAGGATGCCTTCGAACAGGAACGCCTTCCAGTGCGCCTTCACCGCGGCCTGCATTTCCGATCGCAGCTTGTCGAGGTCGTTGGACAGGGTCATCGCGGCTCTCCGGATCTGCGCGTGTGCAGTCTATCCTAACCGGTTATAAATGGTCAGCCCGTCAGTTGCGGCGGCAATAGCTGTGCGCTCATCTTTCCGCATGGCGGTTTTCGACAGCCAAAATCCTTGGCACAAGCTTGGCCGCCAGATATCGCGAGGCGCGCGGCGACAGATGCAGGAAGTCGGCCGATACCAGATCGTTTGCGCTGGTCCCGACCCTCGTCAGACATCCGTCCGCGTTGCAGAGCTCGTCATAGGGCGACAGATATTCGATCCCGAGATCGGCGGCGATCTGCCCAATCCTGTCGTCAGTCTGCTTGGTCGATCGCACATCGTGGCTCCGTTCCGGGATCAATGCATGATGGCGCAGGAAATATTGCACCGTCAGATGGGGCACCGTGTCGGTCCAGACCGGGACAGGGCCGACCAGGACGACACGGGCGGCGCCGGCCTGTCTGAGGGCGACAATCGTCGGGCGGAGATCGTCGGCGGTGGGTTCTTTGCTCCACGCCAGGTGCAGAAGCACGACATCGGGGTGCGAGCGGGCAACCGCAGCAACGATGTGGCGATTGGTTTGAACACAAAACGGAATGGTCTCGGCCTGCGCGGTGAAGAGCGGCGGGCAGGAATTGACGGTGAACTGGGCTAACCCGAATTGATCGCCCTGGACTTGCCGCAGCCCGGCGGCAAGCATGCCGGCGGTCGAATCGCCCCATACGAAAACAAGCGGGCGCTTGCTGGCGTCAACGCAACTCGGATCAAATGCGGGATCGGCGGAAGCGGAGATATGGCATTCGCCGTATCTCAGGAAGTCCCTGGATACGGTCATGGCGCCGGCTTCGCGAACGATCGCCGGAAGGCGAAAGGCAAAGCCGTCGACGATCGCCAATGCTCCCACCGATGCAACGGCCACCATCGATGCCGCAAGGACCGGCGCCACCCGCCACTGCCCGAACCTGATTGGGCGCTCGACGTAGCGATAGGTTGCCCAGGCCAGAATGAAGCTGGCCCCAACGGCCAGCCCGTTCTCGGCCAAAGTCAGGGGACGACCTTTGAAGCTCGCCGCAAAAACCAGGATCGGCCAATGCCAGAGGTAGAGCGGATAGCTGATCAGCCCGATCGCGACCGCGGTACGGGTCGAGAGAAATCGATTGCGACCTGACATGATGAGGGCGGCAGCTGCGGCGACCGGCGCCACCGCTGCGATCCCGGGGTAGGTCATGGAGGGCGAATAGAACGCTGTTACCGCCGCGATCACTGCGAGCGCGGACCATCCGAGAAGGTCGCGCGCCGCGGAGAATCCGCTGGGCAGGCAGACGGCCACCAATGCTCCGGCCGCGAGCTCCCACGCCCGCGTGAACGGCTGGTAGAATGCGGCTTCAGGGTTGGTTCGAACGACCAGGATATTTGCGACAAGCGATGCGATGAAGATCAGGGCAAGGGGAGCGGCGGCGGCGATCCGCCATCGCATCAGCGCCCACAGCAGCAAAGGCCAGACAAGATAGAACTGTTCCTCGATGCCGAGCGACCAGAGATGGAGCAGCGGCTTCGTTTGCGCGGCCGCATCGAAATAGCCACCCTCCGAATAGAACAGCAGGTTTGCCGAGAAACCCGCGCCTGCCGCAATCTCCTTTCCAAGGGCCACCAACTCGCTCGGCATCAGAAGTTGCCATCCGGCGATGAAGGCGGCGATCAAGACGACGATCAGGGCGGGAAAAATCCTGCGAATGCGACGCGCATAGAACGTCGCAAGGCTGAAGCTCCCGTTCTGAATGTCGCCATAGATGATCCCGGTGATCAGGTACCCGGAAATGACGAAGAAGATGTCGACCCCGACGAAACCCCCGGGAACATATTGCGGGAACGCGTGGCCGAGCACGACCAACGAGACGGCGACGGCCCGCAGGCCGTCGATATCCGGCCGATAATTCTTGTAGTTGTGCCCCATCGTCCTCTCGCGCCTGGTCTGTGTCTCTCCCTGAACCCGCCGAGGTTGTTTTGCAAGGGGAGCGGTGGCCGGCCGGGGCGCTAGCTTTGACCGGGAGCGGACGGAAAGCCCTCCGAGGCGGTCCGCATCCGGTTGCGGCCGAGGAAGTAGACGGCGGTGGTCGCGATGAGCAGCGCCAGTCCGATCAGGATCGAGGTGAAGCCGATCGGGACCAGGATGAACGACGCATTGCGCTCGGGATTGACGTACCAATGATGCAGCGAGGTGAGCAGGAAGGAGACGCCGGCAAAGCCGGCGCCGCCGCCGATCAGCAGCAGCGCCCACATCCGCCGCAGCTGGCTGAGCCGCTCGCGCGCAACGTCGGTGCGCGGCGCATGATGCTTGCCGAGGCGTCGCACCAGGCGGATTGCAAAGCCGATCGAGGAGAAGCCGATCAGCACGCTGGCCGAGCCGAGCAGCAGCCGCGTGGTTGAGCCGAGATCGGGGATGCGCTGGAGCGCGAGCAGCGGAAAATCGAACGCCGCGTGCAGCGCGACCGGCGCGACCAGCACCAGCGCCCAATTTGTCATGCGCGCCCAGTCGCGGTGACCCCGGTAGGCGCCGAGCGCGCCACCGGAGCGCGCGATCGCAAGATAGGCGCCGGCGATGATGCCGAGCGCGCCGTGGAACGGCACCGTGAGCACGCTGCGCAATGCCGCGAGCGCGCGCCACATGTCCTTGTGCTGGACCAGATAGGCGAGGTTCTCATAGGCGGCAAATCCAAGTCCGGCGGCCGCGCCATAGACCACCGTATCCATCGGATCGGCGAAGGCGCGGCGCCGCGTCGAGATCGCGACGATGACGAGCACCTTGACGATCTCCTCCGGTGCCGCGACTCCGAAAGCTGCACGCACCGCCTGCGTCGCCCAGGGATTGTCGGGAATGGCGAGCAGCGCATTGAACGGAATTCGCGCCAGGCCGAGCAGCGAGATGCTGGCCGCGCCGAGCACGAAGGCGAGCCACACCTGAACCGGCGGTCCGGGCCGCTCGTCGGCGGCGATGACCAGCCACAACACCAGCAATGCGGGGGCAATGGCGGCGGCGCCGATGACGGTTGGAAGCGACTCAAGCAACAACATGAGCCGGACGGGCCCCTTTGATGGCACCAAAGCGATGCGTGCCGAAGAAATGGCAGCAAGTTCAGCGGATTGCAAATCGGTCTGATGCCGTTCTCGTGACCAATATGCCACGGTGCCTTACGAAAGCAGGCTGGAAAGGTGCCGTTGCGGGCCTTGATCAGCTAAGGGCCGAGCGCGGCTCCCGGACAGGTTCCTGCCAGGCGCCAGGTCCATGGCGTTCCAGGCGCAGGAGCGTTGGTAGCCCGACGATGCCGGGATCGCGACCCTGTGGGGTCCGATCAGCTTTCGACAACCGCGTTCCCTTCGTTGGGCTATAATGCCGTGGGCAAGGCGACTGATCCGGTAAAAGCCAGAGATGCTTTCGATTGATTCTGCTGTGATCGTTCTTGCCGTGATCGCGCTGTTTGCTGCGTTTGTAAATGGCGCGCTTGGTTACGGGTTTTCCTCGCTCACGGTGCCGGTCGCACTCGTCTTCTACACCAACCGCGTCCTCAATCCCGCGGTGGTCATCGTCGAAGTCTTCGTCAATCTGTATGTCCTGTGCATCAACCTGAGCGGCGTTCCGGCCGTGTGGCGGCGCGTGCTGCCTATTCTCATCGGCATGCTGCCCGGCATCGCGGTCGGAGCCTTTGCGCTGACGTCGCTTCAGCCCGGCTGGACCAAGTTCGCCACCTACTCGATCATTCTGCCGCTCATTCTGCTGCAGGCGGCCGGTTGGCGGAGGCCGATCCAGTCGAAATGGCTGGTCGGTTTGCCTTTCGGAACGATGCTCGGGATCTTGTACTCGGTCACGACCATTTCGGGCCCGCCGCTAGCGATCCTCTTCAACAATCAGGGCCTCGTCAAAGATGAGTTTCGGGCCGGTCTCGCACTGGTTCGGGTGACGGAGTCCAGCCTGACTGCAATCGCGTACTACAAGCTCGGTCTGTTCATCGACGAGAGCCGGAGCCTCTTGTTCGTGCTCGTTCCCTGCGTTGTCCTCGGCATACCGCTCGGTGCCTGGCTGATCCGGCGGCTGGACGCCGAGACGTTTCGCCGGATCTGCATGAGCTTTGACGCGTGGGTCGTGGGATTCGGCCTGTCGCGCGTATTGATCGAAGTGAAGCTGATGGAAAGCCCGTGGGCCTACAGCGTCATGGCCGGCACGATCCTGATCGACATCTGCTTGCTGTACGTCTTCTTCACCGCGAGGAGAAGCACCGTGCAGAACTCGCACGCGTTGGCTTCGCTGAAGTCGGGCAACCGGGGCGGCCCGACCTGAAGGTGCTCTAACCTGCGAGCAGGCGCCGGCAGGTTTCGACAAACACCTCGGCGCCCGTGACGATATCGGCGTCGTCGGTGTTCTCGCTCCAGTGATGGCTGATGCCGCCGATCGACGGCACGAACAGCATCGCCGCCGGCATGATGGTGGCGAGGACCTGGGCGTCATGGCCGGCGCCGCTCGGCATGCGGATCGATTTGCCGCCGGCGCAAGTTGCGCTCGCTGCTTCGATCGCATCCTGGAATGCAGGCGTCATCATCGCGGGCACCCCGGTGCGGATGCGCTCAACCTTCACGCCGCAACGGCCCTGAGCGGTGGCCTCGGCCGCCAGGCGATGCAGCTGCTCCTCGAGACGTGCGATCACCTCGGGATTGTCGTCACGAATCTGGAATAGCATCTCGGCGCCGCCTGGAATGATGCTCGGTGCGCCTGGGTCGAGCGTGATGCGGCCGGTGGTCCACACCGTGCGCGGTCCCGACAGGGCAGGGAAGCTGTCGTCGATCGCGACGCAGAACCGCGCCAGCGCGAGGCCGGCGTCCCTGCGCACCGCCATCCGCGTGGTGCCGGCGTGGTTCTGCTCGCCGTTGAACGTGATGCGATACTGCGAGATGCCGACGATCGAGGTGACGACGCCGATCTTGAGCCCGCTGCTTTCCAGCGTGTCGCCTTGCTCGATATGCGCTTCGAGATAGCCGATATGGCGGCCGGCCTCGGCATTGAGGCGCGGGCGGCCGGCGAAGCCTGCGTCGCGCAATGCATCGCGCATGGTGCGATCGCTGGAGCGGTCGCGGGCTGCATCGATGTCGGCTTCGGTCACCGCGCCGACAAACGACCGGCTGCCGAGGAAACTGCCGAAATGTCCTTCCTCGTCGCACCACGCGGCGACCTCGACCGCGCCGTTCGCGTCCAGGTCGGTATTGATGACGCGCGCCGCCTCGAGCGCGTAGATCACGCCGAGCGGCCCATCGAGCCAGCCCGCATGGTTCTGGCTCTCCAGATGCGAGCCGGCCAGCAGCTTTGGTCCCGCCTTCGCGCTGGAGCCGAGCACATTGCCGATGCCGTCGATCGTTGCGGTGAGATTGGCGTCGGGCAAACGCGTCGCGAGCCAGTCGAGCGAGCGCAGATGCGGTTCCGAGAATGTCGGCTTGTGCACGCCGGTCTTGTAGGCGCCGATCGTGCGCAGCGCGTTGAGATCGGCGAGCACGCGCTTGCCGTCGAAGCGACCGTTGATGCCTGGCATGATTGGACTCCGGATTGCGTCTTGATGTGCGCCTTGGCGCCTCAATCCCGTCTTGATGCCGACGCGGTTGGATGCGACGGAACAATCAGGGCAAACGATTTCTTAGCGGTTCTGCTCTTAGGTCGCAGTACGAATAGCGTGAGAGTGTGATCATGTCTGCATTCCGGAACTGGGCTCGCAAGGCCGCTGTGCTGTTTCTTCCGATCGCTGTCGGCGCCTGCGCGCAGGTCTCGCAGCAATACAGCATGACCACGCCGCCGCCGGGGACAGGTCCGCTGGCCTGGGACGGTGCCGGACAGGACCCCAATCTCCCGCAGCCGCGGCGCCATGCGCGGAATGCGTCGCCCGCGGTGGCGGAGGCGTCGCCTGAGCAACTGTCGGAAGCGGATGCCGACGACCGGCTGGCGCGCAAGCTCGTGATCTGCAGCACCTGCATCAAGCGGACGCCCGTGGCGGCGCAGCCGAATAATCGTCAGGACGTCGCCAGCAATCACTAGCGGCTGGCGCTGACCGTTGTTGCTGGACATCGAGCCGGCTCGCAGGCCTTAGTTAGGCCACGATGTCGGTCGATGCGCAGGCCCATGTCGATCCGAAGATTCATTGTTCCCGTCGTCGTCGTCGCGCTTGCCGCCGCAATCCTGATTCACGTCGGGGGCTCGCGGGCGCATGCGCATGTGCCGACGCATTGCGGCTTCTGGACCTCGATCGAGGCCGGATTGTCCTGCAGATGATGTCCTTCCGGTGATCCCAGCGGCAACCCGGGAAAAGCGTTCTGAACGCTTGCCCGCCCGGCCAATCGCCACTATACGTTCGCCGGTCGCGGCTTGAGGGCTGTGGCCAGTCCGGCGCATCTCACGTCTAACGTATTGATTTGCCGGGAGTTTTGCTCCCTTCGTCTATCGGTTAGGACGCCACCCTTTCACGGTGGAGAGAGCGGTTCGATTCCGCTAGGGAGCGCCATCACGGCCAAAGTGAACACTCCACAAGATCAGACATTTAAGCGTCCAGATTGACATTTTCGGCGCATCAGCCGGTTGATCTCGCGACGACAGTTCTATCTGCAACTTCGGGAAGTGATCCCCAAGCGCGAGCGATCGCCGCGCTTGGGGCCGGAACGGTCCAGGGTGAACTGGCGCTGGTCTTTGCTCTGGCCGTCAGACCGGCAATTGCCGCAACTGCTTCTTGATTGGGGCTTACAAGATTGGCGCTGCTCGGGGCATGACGTCAGGGCAGCCCGATGACTTTTTCGGGCTGCTGCGCGACTGCGAGAATTGCTAGCTCAATTTCGCCTGGAAATAATCCACACGACGATCGGCCAGCTCGGCTCATTTCGTAATGCCAATTGGCAAATTGGATTGGCCGGGTCGTCCGGGATGGGTTTCATCCGAAGCGGGGATGCCATCAAGCCGATCACCTCGCGATTGCCCCATCCCCCACAAACGATCGACTCGGCGTTCGCGTTGTCAGATATCAGCCTTAGCGATTCCGGAGTGAAACGCCAAAAGTCCTTCGGCGCCGCGTGAATGCCATTGACGAAACATGTCGTGTGGCAGACGTAGCCGCTCGGCTTCACAACTCTGATTGATTCAGAGAATGCTTTTTGGGGGTCTCCCTCGCCGTGCCGCGCTGGCAGATGTAGATGTGAACAATCCCGAGATCGCTGCAATCCGCCCCTCTTTGGCAACCCTTTGTAAAGCCAACGGCGATACGGCTGGGCTCGGGATGATGTGATGGCTCCAGGGACCAAGAAGCGCGAAACGCGAAAATCGCTGCGGCAATCCGGCTGGATCACGCTCGACGGCGGATTCGCCGCGCGGCCCTGCGTGGTCGAGGACATGTCCTCGTCGGGCGCCAAGATCACGGTCCAGGACAACAACACGCTGCCGGCCAAGCTGCGGCTGGCGTTCTCGCGCGACGCCCGCACCGGGCGCGCCTGCGAAGTGGTGTGGCGCGAGGGCAGGACGTTCGGCGTCAAATTCGTGCGCTAGCCTCGTTCGGCCCCGCACGGTAGAAGGGCGGATGCTCAAGATCTGCTTCGCAATCATCGCCGTCCTGCTTCCGGCCGCCGCGTTCGCCCAGCAGGGCGACCGCCGCAATTTCGAGACGCCCACTGATGCCGGCAAAACCTTGCCGTCGAAATCCGCGACGCGGAGCAATCCATGCGCGTCGTACGGACCCGGCTTCGTCAAGGTCGAAGGCTCCGACACCTGCGTGAAGCTCGGTGGCGCCGTCAGCGTCGGTGGCGGGATGTCCAGCGGCGGGCGTTGAGCGGCTTGCCGCCCGCGCTCACGACATCGGCGGCGCGATGAAGCGCACGAAGGCCGGCCGCCCCGCGATCTCACCGAACCAGCGTTCGAGATGGGGCAGCTTCGGCTTGGTGACGCCCTCGACGCCGAGCCAGCGCCGCGCAAAGGCGCCGAGCGCGATGTCGGCGATCGTGAACTGATCGCCCTCGATGAAGCGGCGCCTTGCAAGCTGCGCCTCGACGACGCGCCACACCACGCCCTCGGCATCGGCGTCCTTCTGGATCTGGACCATGTCGCGCTTCTCCGGCGGCGTGCGCACCAGGCCCCAGAACACCGGCCGATCGACCGGCTGCAGCGTCGACAGCGTCCAGTCGAGCCAGCGGTCGACGGCGGCGCGCGCCTTCGGCGTTTGCGGATAGAGCGGCGCGCCATGACCATAGGCCATGCAGAGATAGCGCATCACCGAATTGGATTCCCACAGCACAAAGTCGCCATCGACCAGCGTGGGGACGCGGCCATTCGGATTCATCGCGAGATAGTCGGGCTGATCGTTCTTGCCGAACTGCATGCCGGCATCGATGCGCTGATAGGGGAGGTCGAGCTCGGCGAGGCACCAGAGCACCTTCTGCACGTTGACCGAGTTGGCCCGACCCCAGATCGTCAGTTGCGGCTTGCTGTCCATCACGCGTTTCTTCCCGCTGTTGTGCTTTGCGCGCGTTCATAGCTGAAGCATCAGGGAAAAGCGCGGGGTGAATTGCACCGAGAGCAAAAAAAGAGGCTCCGCCGGATTGCGGCAGAGCCTCGCTGATCGCTATGCATCAAGACGCCGTCAGTGACCGAACAACAACCACAACACGATGATCACCGGGATCGGCACACCCAACAGCCAAAGCAAAATTCCTCTTCCCATCGTTGCCTCCTCGCATGCTTGTGAGGGAGCAACGTCAACGATCGTGTCGCGTTCCTCGCGATCGCTCGGCGCTTCAGCAAGGGCGAAACGCCGACAGGAACGTAGGTGCGGGCGCGGTGTTTACCAATGGCCGGTGTTCGGCATCGATGCCCACGGCTCGGCCGGGGCTTTCGGCTCGCCCTTTTGCAGGATCTCGATCGAGTGCAGGTCGGGCGAACGCACGAACGCCATGTTGCCGTCGCGCGGCGGACGATTGATGGTGACGCCCATCTTCATCAGCTTCTCGCAGGTCGCGTAGATGTCGTCGACCTCGTAGGCGAGATGGCCGAAATGGCGGTCCTCGCCATACTTCTCCTCATCCCAATTGTAGGTCAGCTCGACCAGCGGGGCGCCGCGGGTCTGCGGCAGGGACTTGAGCAGATGGAGGTCTTCCTCCGCGCAGAGAAACACCAGCGTGAAGCGGCCCTTCTCATTGTCGATGCGGCGCACTTCCTTCAGCCCCAGCGCGTCCTGATAGAATTTCATCGCGACATCGAGATTGCGGACGCGCAGCATGGTGTGCAGATAGCGCATTTTTTTATCCTCCTGCAGATTCAGAGATTTTGTTTGGGCTCGGGCGAGACGCGCAAGGAATAGCAGCAAAACGCGACGCGGGGCAGGGGTTAGCGCGAGTTTTGCCGATCGCATTTCGCCTTTGCATGCTCACGCCTTCGCGAGCGCTGGCTCCCGTTGCGCCGCGCGATCGCGCAGCCAGGTATGGAAGGGACGTGCCGCGACACGCTTGCGCAGCAGCGGATGCAAGCAAGCCCCGCCCAGCGAAATTTCTGGGACGGGGCTTGTGGTCGAGCCTTGGAGGCGCGGCCTCTATCGCACCGATTGCCGATCACGGCCAATCAAGGACGCGCGAGGTTGGACGGCCTCTAAAGCGCAAAACCCCGCGAGTGGGCTCGCGAGGTCTATGCCGACCGGCCTTGGGGAGATCGTGTCGGCAACCGGGCAGACAATGTCGCTGCGCGCGGAAGGTTCCTGGGTCCGGAAAATAGAAAGCCCCGCAGGCTGGATGCGGGGCTTTCCCAGCTGACGGACTGGGGATCTCTCAGGGCGTGAGCCGTCAACTGTTGGAGACCAAACTTAAGGTTGAATTTGTAAAATGCAACAGCGCCGCGTAGACGGAGTATGTTCGTCTCACAGCGCTGCGCCGGATGCTGGGCCCTGAAATCCCCCAGCGCCCTTATGTCTTCGCGCCGCGCGAAAGGTTCAAAAGAAAGACCCCGCGAGGGGGATTCGCGGGGTCTTCCAAAGCCGACAGGGCGGTGAGCTGTCGGCACCACGCGTGATGTGCCGTTGCGCTGTTCAACGCAGTTCCGGCCGGCTGGGGTCCGCCGGCTGGCCGATCGGCGTCAGGAACGTCCGGGTTTCCAATCGGGCTGCGCCTCGTATTCATCGACCCGCTCGACGCGATAGCCGGCGGGCAGGATCTGGCCCGCCTCCCAAACTTCCTTCTCCGTCGCGAACGATCTTCCGAGCTGCGTCTTGCCGCGGAACAGGGCGTACATGAGCGCCTCCACAAAACAAAACCCCGCCAGTTACCGAAGTAAGCTGACGGGGCTTGTTGAGCTGATATTTCCGGTGGATTTCTCCCTCGTTGTACCGCTCGCCAAACCAACGGCGGAACGAGAAATTCGTTCCTTCCTTTTTTGAAGATCGCGTCTTTTTTTAAGGTCGTTTTTTAAGGTCGCAGCTTCCCGGACGTTCCGTCGTGGGAACCTACTTTTTTGCGTCGTCCCTTTTTGCCGCGCCCTTTGCCGTGTTCTTCATCTCGGATTTGTTGGCCCGCTTCACATCCATCCCCGTGGTGTCCATCGCGCCGCTCTGAGTGGCTCCGTTGGTGTTTTCAGGCCGTTCCATGCCGCTCTGCGGCGCTGGACCAATATCCTGGGCAAAGGCCGCGCCGCATATTAGGGTGAAGACGGTGACCGCGATCAGCTTGCACATGAGTGCCTCCTGGCGTCACCAGGATGACCCGTGCGCAGCCGAGAGGTTCCTGTCGGCCGGCGCCGCTCTCACACCTTGATGTCGAGGATGGTCTCGACCGCTTCACGGTCGGCCTGGTTCTTCGCGGCGAAGACATCCAGCACATCCTCATTGATGATGCGCGGCTGCTCCTTCGCCGTCTGGTCGACGACGAGCTGCACTCTGGCTTGCGTCACTTCGACAGGTACGGGGTATACGAGCATGGCTCTCTCCCTCCGGAGGATCGAACCTTGTCAGGGGTTTCTTAACGATTTGTAAGCGCCCAGGGCCCGCTTTTGCCTCGATTCGGACGGGGCGGACGGTATCGGCCCGCTCGCATGCCGGCCGGGTTGGAGCCATACTGCGGGCCGTCAGGACCGGGCGGCGCGATCGATGAAGAACGGGCTCTATTCGATCCACATTCACATGACCGACGGCGTGAGGGGCCGCGACAGCGGCATCCTGATCCTGCGCGACGGTCTCTTGATCGGCGGCGGGCCGTATTTCTGGTCGATCGGGGCCTACACGGCCGGCGAGGGGACCTGGAAGGGACATCTCAGCACCAATCAGCATTCGCCATTCGCCGATCCGTTCGCCCGGCCATTGTTCGCCGGACAGGAAGTCACGAGCGGGTTCTCCGGCACATTCAGCGACGACGAGGCTGAGGTGTTCGGAACCGTGCTGGTTGGAACCCGCAGCCTGGTTTCCGGGCCACCCTGAAATGGCTCGCCGACGCCTGAATGCGCGCACGCGGCGCGAGGCTGTGGATGAGCGTGCAGCAAGAACCGTATTTTGTTGGATAATTGGGCCCGCTGGCGTTGTGAATTTGCTGCGGACAAGCAGGGGATATCGCTGTGAATCACGCTGCGACGGCTGATCGGAACTTCCCGGACGAGGCACTATCCGGCCACCGCTAACCCTACCTGGTTAGGTTAAGAGCAGCATCGTGTTGTCACCACCTGCGATTGCGATTGGGATGGCTGCGGGTGACAGCCATGATGCCATCGTTCCACAGTTCTGATCGACCGACCCACCGGCGCGTGATGGTGGTGGGGCTGCTGTTCTGCTCGGCTTTTGTCGCGATCAGCTTCTGGCTGCGGCCGCAGCCGGAGAGCGGCAAGGTGCTCGTGAGGCGGACCGGTTGGTCCGGACCGCGGGAGAGGCTCGAAAGGCAAACTGAAGACGGCCAGCCGGGGAGCGGCAAGCCGAGACACGCCGCCGGCGCTCAGTCGGGCAGCTTCCCGTTCGGATGCTTGTGATACATCGCGATGCCGATGAAGCCGGCAAAGCCCATCACGTTAAGCAGCAGTTCCATCCATGCCGGCATTGATGCCAACCTCGTTCACCGCCAAGCTAATCTCTGAGGTTGTATTTTTGTTCCAGCGCTAACCGATGGTAGCTTTGCGCTATCGCATGGCTGGCGCGTTTTCGAGCGATCCGATCGGAACGGAAAACGCTCGAGGGAACCGGAACTGCGTTTGCGGCAACCATCGCACAGCGGCACCGGCAATAGACATAAGCCCGGAGCAAACCGCTCGGGACTTTCTCACTTGCGCCTCATGGCGCCCGGACCATGAACGCGGTCGCCTGGCAGGGCATCAGGCGGTCTTGCGTCAAGCGGTCTTGCGTTGAAATCCACTCCAGGCATTGCCGAGCGTGTTGTCGTAATATTCCTGGCGATCGCGCTCGAACTTCTGCTGCGTCGCCCTGAACCTGGCAACGCGTGCGACGATCTCCTCGCGCTCGCGCGCGACGCGGTCTTCCTGATCGGTCATGCCCATCCTCCTGGCCGTGGTCCTGTCCCGGGCGCATTGGCGTCGGCGAATTGGGCGTCAATGCGGAGCAGCCAGTGCAGGAATGTGATGATGCTGAGGCGCTGGAAGAGCGACCAAGCGGAGCGCCGACGCACAAGCGGAGGCCGACGCAGGTGATCGCAAGCCGATCGATCAAGGCACGCCGCTCGCAGCCGATCGCTCGCGCAACGGTTGAGCTCGCAATCGGTCTGGCCGTGCTATAGTCGCTGCGGCCAACCGGATTGTTTCCAGTGATCGCGAAAGACTTGCGCAGCGGCGTCGAGCAGCTCGGCAACATGATTGCCGAGGCGTCGTCCATCGTGCCCTTCACCGGGGCTGGCATCTCCACCGAGTGCGGCATTCCCGATTTCCGCTCGCCGGGCGGGCTGTGGACCCGCAACCGACCAATTCCGTTCGACGAGTTCGTCGCCAGCCAGGACGCGCGCGACGAGTCATGGCGGCGCCGCTTTGCGATGGAACAGACGTTTGCCGCGGCCAAACCCGGTCGCGGGCATCGCGCGCTTGCGTCGCTCTACCGGGCCGGCAAGGTTCCCGGCATCATCACGCAAAACATCGACAACCTGCATCAGGCCTCGGGCTTCAAGGCCGACGACGTGATCGAGCTGCACGGCAACACGACCTATGGCCGCTGCATCGGCTGCGGCAAGGACTACGAGCTGTCGTGGGTGAAGCAGCAGTTCGACAAGGCGGGCAGCGCGCCCGATTGCGCGGACTGCGGCGATCCGGTGAAGACCGCGACGATCTCGTTCGGGCAATCGATGCCTGAGGATGCGATGCGCCGCGCGGCGGAACTATCCAGGCACTGCGACCTGTTTCTGGCGATCGGCTCATCGCTTGTGGTGTGGCCCGCCGCAGGCTTTCCGATGATGGCGAAGGAGAGCGGTGCGCGGCTCGTGATCATCAACAACGAGCCGACCGATCAGGACGACATCGCCGATCTGGTGATCCGCCACGACATCGGCGACACGCTTGGTCCTTTCGTAGGCAATTGATGCCCGATTGATTCGCGGCTGTGCAAGCCTGTTCATAGTTCCCGCAAGAATCGTTTTTTAGCTATGCCCCGCAAGCGGGAGTGTTATCTTTTGGTTGAGAGATTCGCGCCGCGTCCAAATCAGTCCAAGTGAGTTGGTCATGGAGAGCAGCGTGTACAGGGTGCGCCGCAACGACGGCGATCTGCATTTGATGTGTGGGGTCCGGGGTCATGGGGTCGGACGGATTTGAGTCCAAGAAGCTCGGCGGACCGCCGATGGGCGGAGTTGGGCAAAGCAGGATTGGTCAAGGCGAGTATGGAAGCGCGCCACGCGATCCGGCGATGGATGCCTTCTCAGGCCTCGGTGACACAGCGGCAAACCTCGTCGAAGTTTCCGGCGTCATCAAATGGTTCGACGCCTCGAAGGGATACGGCTTCATCGTCCCCGACAATGGCTGGCCCGACATCCTGCTTCACGTGACCGTGCTGCGGCGCGACGGCTATCAGACCGCCTATGAGGGCGCGCGGCTGGTCGTCGAATGCGTGCAGCGCGCGAAGGGCTACCAGGCTTTCCGCATCGTCTCGATGGACGAATCGACGGCAATCCATCCGGCGCAGATGCTGCCGCCGCGCACCCATGTCACGGTGACCGCGACCAGCGGGCTCGAGCGCGCGCAGGTCAAGTGGTTCAACCGGCTGCGCGGCTTCGGCTTCGTGACCTGCGGCGAGGGCACGCCCGACATCTTCGTGCATATGGAGACGCTGCGCCGCTTCGGCATGACCGAACTGCGCCCCGGCCAGTACGTGCTGGTGCGGTTCGGGCCCGGCTCCAAAGGCATGATGGCCGCCGAGATCCACCCGGAGACCGGTCCGTCGGCGCTGTCGTCGCACTGATCCGGGTCTGATCCTCCCTGACGGAAACGTGAGCCGCCGGCGAGCCGTCTCGGCTCTGGCATTTGCCGCAATCGCCGGGTTAGGGTCCGCCGGAAAATCTTCCCCGGTGTGAGTATTTGTCGATGAATTTCGTTCGCATTGTTGGGCGCCATCGTTCGTGGCTGATGGCCTGCCTCGTGATCATGTTCAGTGCACTGCTGGCTCCGGCCGCGCAGGCTGCCAGCGTCCAGCCGCTCGAGATCGTCACCAAATCGGGCGTGCACGTCTTCTCGGTCGAAATGGCGACCACCGAGCAGGAGAAGGAGACCGGCCTGATGTACCGGAAGGAGCTCGCGGACGGCAAAGGCATGCTGTTCGACTTCTCGCCGGAGCAGGAAGTGTCGATGTGGATGAAGAACACCTACATCTCGCTCGACATGATCTTCATCCGCGCCGACGGGCGCATCCTTCGGATCGCCGAAAACACCGAGCCGCTTTCGACCAGGATCATTCCGTCGCGCGGGCTCGCCAAGGGCGTGCTCGAGGTGATTGCCGGGACCGCGCAGAAATACGGCATCCAGCCCGGCGACCGGGTTGCCCATCCGCTGTTCGGCGGCCGTTAGCAGCCGGTTTTAACGCGATTTCCGGGCGGAAAGTGGTACCCGGATTCGCCGCACGAAGCCCCGCAACGGTGCCTTGCTGGCGCTGGCTGAAGCGTGTATCCACGGGGCTTCTCGGAAATGTCGGGGTATAGCGCAGCCTGGTAGCGCGGCAGTTTTGGGTACTGCAGGTCGTTGGTTCGAATCCAGCTGCCCCGACCATCCAAATCAAAGACTTAACAGAGACGCTCCGTCGGTAGATAAGGCGGACGCGATGCTTATGATCGGCGCGTGCTCGGCACTCGTGTCTGACCTGGTCCACAAATCGCGGTCAGTTGGCACCTTGAAATAGCAAGCGCGGGACCGAAGCCCCCGCGCTCCACTGCTCGCAACTTCAGCCGCCCGGGCGCTGACCAGATCAACGAGCCGGCGGGTTGTAGCGATCCAGGATCACGGTTCTTGAGCCACTCTCCGGCGGTCGCGAGATGGGGTCGTCGAATTTGTGATAGCGGTCGAACTGCTGCTGCTCATCGCGCAGATGTGGCGCTTCGGCGGACGAGTAGGCTCTATTTGCACCGTTCCAGTGATCAAATCCCGACACGACGCAACCCCGTCTTGGTTCAGATGCAGGTTGGTTAGCATCGTTGCGGGGGTATCTCTGTATCGGCGTGGCAACACCACCAGCAATCCGCACGACATGAGCACACGTATTGTTTCCGTGGCTCTCTGTGCGTGAACAGCGTTCCGGCACGGGTAACCAAGCTTCGGCCGGATTGTCTCGCCTGAGGCAACAACGCCGCCTGGACGGAATATGCTCGTCCAGACGGCGCCGTCGAAATACTGGGCCCTGAAATCCCCGGTGCCAATGGGTCGTGCCGGCGGGGGATAGGTTCAACGTTGCGCCGCCTTGCCGCAGTCCAAGCCACGACATCGTGAGCTGCGCGATCTCGAGCGGATGTGGCTTGCCGATAACGCGCGCGCGCTGGCAGGGTGGTTCGACCCGACAAGACCAATCCGCGAGAAAGCACCATGGCGCGCAGACTGATCGATATCTCCGTTCCCCTGCAGAACGACGTTCCGGCCGATCCGCCCGGCAACCATCCGACCATCCAGTATATCGATCACCAGCAGGGGCTGCCGCGCATGCTGCAGTTCTTCGATGGACTGAAGGCGGAGGACCTGCCCGACGGACAGGGCTGGGCCGTCGAGCAGGTCTCGCTCTCCACCCACAACGGCACGCATCTCGATGCGCCCTGGCATTTCCATCCGACCATGAACCGCGGCGAGCGATCCTGGACCATCGACGAGGTGCCGCTGGAATGGTGCTTCCAGCCGGGCGTGAAGCTCGACTTCCGCCATCTGCCTGACGGTTATGTCGCGACCGCCAAGGATGTCGAAGCCGAGCTGAAGCGCATCGGCCACACGCTGTCGCCGCTCGAGATCGTCGTCGTCAACACAAGCGCGGGCGCGAAATATGGCCAGCCCGACTACGTCAATTCGGGCTGCGGCATGGGCTACGAGGCGACGATGTATCTGCTCGAGCGCGGCGTGCGGCTGACCGGCATCGACGGCTGGAGCTGGGACGCGCCGTTCGTCTTCACCGCGAAGAGATACGCCGAGACCAGGGACGCCAGCCTGATCTGGGAAGGCCACAAGGCCGGGCGGCACATCGGTTACTGCCACATCGAGAAGCTGCACAATCTCGAGCAGCTGCCGTCGACCGGGTTCATGGTGTCGTGCTTCCCGGTGAAGATCGAGCGCGCGTCGGCGGGCTGGACGAGGGCGGTCGCCATCCTCGACGGCTAGGCGCGCCGGGGTTCTGATCGGCCAGCTTTGGGAACCGGTGGACAGGCTGTGCATTACGGCTGGTTGTTGCGGCACCGCTACAGCTTGAGGCAGCCGAATCTGCTTTCATGCACGCAGTAGATGCATTGGGTGATCGGGCCGCCGGCTCGTCCTCGCGTCCCGATTTCGGAAGCGTTCTCTCCCGTGACTAGAGCCCCGGCGTCTCCGGGGCTCTTTCTTGCGTGCCGCAGCTGAGCCAAGCCCGGCGGGTGAACCAACCCCCAAAAAGCAAATCAGGTGCGTCGGGACCGACGCACCTGATTTCATGTCTTTAATATCGCTTGTGTCGACCGGGCGGTTGTTACCACCGGCAAACGCGAACACCACGCGGGGTCCACCAGCAACGGGGACCGGCGTAACCGCCGTAGTAGCCATAGCCACGGCCATATCCATATCCGCGGCCATAGCCCCACCCGCGACCGCGACCCCAGCCGCCGCCGCGATAGCCCCAGCCACCGCCGCGTCCGCGCCAGGCTTGCGCAGGCGCTGTGGTGACGCCGACCAGGATGGCAGAGGTGCTTGCGACATAGACGAACAACAAAGCGACTGCTGCTAGGCAACGAGTCAGGATATTGTAGCGTTTAGTCATTCTGAAGATCTCCAGTCCACTTCCAAACATCTGAACTGATGCTGGCTGTCTCGCTTAGACGCGCGACACCGGCATTCGGTTCGTGCATGCTAAGACAATATTTTCACTAAGGTTCTTGCGAGCTTTAACGACTCTATTGAGACCAACAGGTAAGGTCAAGTTACAGTCCCGCCTGCAAAGGATACTGTCGTTGCTGCGCTCATCTTGTCGTTCATCCGCCGTTCATTCTGTTCATCTTGCGTTGCGCCGATTTGATTTGTGCATCGCAGAAGCAGAGATTTGAGAACCTCGGAAAATGCCGGCGAGAACTTGAAGTCGACACGATCCTGTTCTCTCAGCGGTTGCTGTATCCTTCCAAAGAGTGCCCATGCCGAAACAACACACTTACGTCCTTGGTCTCAACGTCTACGACCATGACGTCAGCGCCTGCCTGCTGCGTGACGGCGCGATCGCCTACGCGATCTCCAAGGAGCGCATCACCCGCGAGAAGCACGCCTCCGGCTTCTACAAGGAAGTCGTCGACTACTGCCTGTCGGCCGAGGGCATCACCCTCGACGACGTCGATCTCGTGGTGCGCAACAGCTACATCCTGCCGGTGCCCGAGATGGAGGAGCGGATGCTCCACCAGGATATGCCGGGCTTCTTGCCGATCGCCGAACGCAACGAGGCAATCAAGCATCCGCTGTTTCGTTCCAAATCCGACAAGGTGGTGTCGATCTCGCACCACCTCGCGCATGCCTACAGCGCGTTCGCGGTGTCGCCCTTCAACGACGGCGTCGTGATGATCGTCGATGGTGTCGGCAATTATCAGGCCGACGCGATGGAGTCCTATCCGCAGGATGGGGCATCGCCGCTGGCCCGCGAGTCCGAGAGTTACTACAGGTTCGACGACACCAGGCTCGAATGCCTGAAGAAGGTCTTCATGGAGCCGGCGCGCGGGCTCCTGTCGGACGAGTTCTACAACATGCCGGGACTGGGGGCGCTGTACAGCCGGGTCTCGACCTATGTGTTCGGCGACTGGAACAAGTGCGGCGAGTTGATGGGGCTTGCGCCCTATGGCCGCCATGAGCAGGTCGGCCATCTGCTCGAGATGAAGGACGGCAAGCTGCACGTGCCGTTTTGGGGCGCCGAGAACCAGCAGCCCTTCGTGCTCGACAGCGGCAGCTGGGACAAGAGCCCGACGATGCGGCACTGGGAGGATATCGCCTGGCGGGTGCAGGACGACACCGAGAACGTGCTGCTGGCGCGGGCGCGCTGGCTGCGCGAGACCACGGGTGCGAAGAATCTCTGCATCGCCGGCGGCGTCGCGCTGAACTGCGTGGCCAACGGCCGCATCGCGCGCGAGTCAGGTTTCGAAAACATCTGGATCCAGCCCGCCGCCGGCGACGACGGCATCGCGATTGGTTGCGCTTATTACGGCTGGCTCGAAGTGCTCAAGCAGCGCCGCTCGTTCGTGATGGACCACGCCTATGTCGGGCGGCGCTACAGCGACGCCGAGGTGGCCGCCGCGCTGCAAAGCTTCCTGGTGCGCATCCAGATCGACGCGAAGCGCAGCGACAATATCTGCCGCGACACCGCAAAGCTGCTCGCCGACCAGCGCGTGATCGGCTGGTTTCAGGACCGTTCCGAGTTCGGTCCGCGCGCGCTCGGCAACCGCAGCCTGATCGCCGATCCGCGCAGGGCCGAGATGAAGGACATCCTCAACAGCCGGGTCAAGCACCGCCAGGCCTTCCGCCCGTTCGCGCCGATCGTGCTGGCCGAGCGCATGAAGGAGATCTTCGAAGGCGAGGAGGACTCGCCCTACATGCTGATCGCAAAGCCGGTGCGGCCGGAATGGCGCGACAGGATCCCGGCGATCGTGCATGTCGACGGTTCGGCGCGGGTGCAGAGCGTGCGGGAAGAGACCAACCCGATGCTCTATCGCCTGCTGAAGGAGTTTGAGGCGCTGACCGGCGTGCCGGTCCTGATCAACACCTCGTTCAACGTCAAGGGCGAGCCGATCATCGAGACGCCGCAGGACGCGGTCAGCTGTTTCCTCACTACCGGGATCGACAACCTCGTGATGCATGACACGCTGGTGTCGAAGACCGCTATGCACAAGGTCGTCACGCCCGTGATGACGACGTTCGGCGACGTCGCCACCATCGTCTCCTCGACGACGCAGGACACCAGTCGCGGCGGCTAGAGAGCGTTTTCGAGCGAAGTGGGCACCGGTTCGCGTGAAGAAAACGCGTCAAAACAAGAATCTAGAGCTTCGGTTTTGATTCAATCAGAACCGAAAATGCTCTAGAGCATGGCCCGGAAAAGTGCGAAGCGGTTTTCCCCGCGACAAACGCGAAGCGTTTGCGCGGCCTTGCTCAAATATAAGGGACTTACGCCGCCTTCGCCGGCGCCGTGGGTTTTGCCGCCGGCGGCTTGACCGGCTTGTCCTGCCGCTTCGACCACGAGATGTAATAGGCCACGATCGTCATGATCGCGATGCCGGAGATGCTGACGAAGATCTGCGCGAACAGCGAGCCCGAGCTCATCGAGAGCTCGAAATGTCCGACAAAGGACAGGAACACGCCGACGCAGAACACCGCCAGCGACTGCTGGCCGCAGACGATCAGGGGATCGAACACCTTCCACTCCAGCGCCGCCCAGTCCTTCGGGATGAAGCGGATCACCAGCACCGTGATCACCACGAAGTGCAGGAAGCGATACGGCGCGAGGTTGGTCTTGTCGTTCGGGTTGAAGGTCGAATAGAGCCAGTCCGGGAACATGGCGCCGAAGTCCGGGAAGCGCCCGGCCATCGTCATGATCAGCGCGAAGATCATATAGGCGATGCAAAACCACAGCGTGTAGCGCGAGTTGATGATGCGCATGTTGTTGCGCGCGCCGCCCATCGCGCACCACGAGCCGAACACGAACAGCACCTGCCAGGCGAACGGATTGAAGTACCAGCTGCCGGCCGGGTAGGCCGGCAGGTTCCAGCCCTGGTGGCGCGACACCAGCCACAGCACGAGCGAGGCCGCCATGGTCCAGTTCGGCCGCCGCAGCATGAACCACAGCACCGGCGGGAACAGGCCCATCAGCACGATATAGAGCGGCAGCACGTCGAGATTGACCGGCTTGAATTTCAGGAACAGGCCCTGGCGCAGTGTCTCGGTGGCGTTGTCGACGAGGCCGGCGACGTTGAACTCGTTGATGATCTCGGAATCGCCGAAGCGCAGCGCCAGATAGCTGATCGAGGCGATGTAGATCACGAACAGGATGATGTGGGCAACATAGAGCTGCCAGACCCGCTTGGTCAGCCGGGTGGCGCCGACGATGAAGCCGCGTTCCAGCATCATGCGGGCGTAGACGAAGGAGGCGGTGTAGCCGGAGATGAAGACGAACAGGTCCGCGGCGTCGCTGAAGCCGTAATTCCGCGTCGTGATCCAGTTCACGACGTTGTCGGGGATGTGATCGAGATAGATCGCCCAGTTCGCGACCCCGCGGAACAGGTCGAGTCGGAGGTCACGTCCTTTTTCGGGCAGGGTAGCGTGGATTTCCATGGCGCGCCGCTTCCTCGAGGTGATGCTTGTCGAGAAGATCGCGCCGCGGGCCCGGGGGACTGCTAAGGGAAGCCTCCCGAGGCCAGATTGTCACAGCGCGGTAGAATGACTATACCGGTCCGGCGAAGGCTGCCTCCGAGATCGAGGAATCACCGATCAGATCGTTGATAGGTGTCTCTATACTATCCCGGCGGTTTCCTTCAAATCGCTTCCATGTCGCACATCCCACGGGGCCGACCATCCATGACCGCACGCATTTTTAAGCCCGCCAAAAACGCGATGCAATCGGGACGTGCCAAGACCAAAGAGTGGCAACTGGACTACGAGCCGGAGCAGCCGCGCTCCGTGGAGCCCTTGATGGGCTGGACCTCGTCCACCGACATGAAGCAGCAGCTGACGCTGCAGTTCGAGACCAAGGAAGAGGCGGTCGCCTATTGCGAGCGCAAGGGCATCGCCTACCAGGTGATCGAGCCGAAGGATTCGGCGCACCGCCAGATCGCCTATGCCGACAATTTCGCGTTCCGCCGTTGGGAGCCTTGGACCCACTAAGGTTGGACCCACTAAGTCCTGACTGGCGCCCCGATCAGCTCGCCGCGGGCGCGGCGAGGGCGCCCGGGATCGGCAGCGGCGCGTCCTTGGAGACGCCGAGCACCGGAAAGCTTCTGATCTTACGCACATTGGGCAGGCCGGCGAATTGCAGCAGCTGCTGGCGCATGTCGTCGACGCTGGGCGCGACGCATCGGAGCATGAAGTCGGCATCGCCCGAGATCCGCCAGCATTGCAGGAAGCGCGGCACGGCCGCCACATCAGCCTCGAACGCCTCGATCGCGCTCAGGGTCTGGCTATCGAGCTGGATCAGCACGAAGGTCGTCACCTCATAGCCGAGCAGCCGCTCGTCCAGCGTGGCGCGGATCGCCTGGATCACGCCGCGGCTGCGCAGGGTGCGAACCCGGCGCAGGCAGGGCGGGGCGGTGATGCCGACCCGTTCGGCGAGCTCGTTGATCCTGATCCGGCCGTCCCGCTGCAACTCGGACAGGATCCGCAGATCGATGTCATCGAGCTGTGGGCGCTCGGTCACGGCTACGAGCCCGCCACGGCGGCGCGCCGGCTGTCGCTGCCGTGGCTCGCCTGGTCGATCGCGGCCTGCGGCGCGACGCCCGACAGCACCAGCTTCTCATGCGCCGCGATGATGGCGTCGCGGGTCAGCCGGCCGCCGGGGCGGTACCAGGTGCAGAGCCCGGTGAGCAGCGCCAGGATCGCGAAGGTCGCGACCTGGATGTCGACCACCTCGAACGCGCCGTCCGCCGCCCCGTCGGTGAGGATCTGCGCCAGCCGCTGCTCATAGGCACCGCGCAGCGCCACCACGGCGTCGTAGTTCTTCGCATCGAGGCTGCGCAGCTCGGAATTGGCGATGAAGACCTCGCGCTTGCGGGTCATGTGGTAGGTGACGTGGAACGCGACAAAGGCGCGCAGCTTCTCAACCGGATCGGCCTTGCCCTCGAGCGCAAGATCAAGCTCGCGCAGCAAATCGTTGATATGGTCCTGGACCAGATCGAACAGCAGGTCCTGCTTGGTTGAGATATGGTTGTAGAGTGAGCCTGCCTGGATGCCGACCTCGGCGGCGAGCTGGCGCAGGCTCATGGCCTCGTAACCGTGCTCGAAGATCAGGCGCACGCCGGCCTTGCGGATCGCCTCCAGCGTGGTGGGGCCGTGTGAGCCGATCGTGCGTGCCATCGGGGCCTCGGAGGGTGTTGGCTTGCCAGGGAGGACCAGGAAACAAGCGAACGACCGTATGTATATCGCATGAAATCCCAGTGAATTCAATGAACTGCGGATTTCGCGCCCAAACCATAGCACGATTGCTTGCGAAGCCAAGAAAAAAACGTATGATCGTTTAATTGCAAGATGAATCTCACGGGAGGGATCATGGCCTCGAACCAGGCGGCAATCTTCAATTTCGACCTTGGCGAGACCGCGGATGCGATCCGCGAGACGGTGCATGATTTCTCGACCAACGAGATCGCGCCGCGCGCCGCCGAGATCGACCGCAGCAACCAGTTTCCGCGCGACCTCTGGCCCCGGATCGGCGCGCTCGGCCTGCACGGCATCACCGTCGAGGAGGAGTATGGTGGCTCGGGCCTCGGCTATCTCGAGCACTGCATCGCCGTCGAGGAGATCTCGCGGGCGTCGGCCTCGGTCGGCCTATCCTATGGCGCCCATTCCAACCTCTGCGTCAACCAGATCCGCCGCAACGGCAACGAGGCGCAGAAGCGCAAATACCTGCCGAAGCTGATCTCGGGCGAGCATGTCGGCTCGCTCGCGATGTCGGAGCCGTCCGCGGGCTCGGACGTGGTCTCGATGAAGACCCGCGCCGACAAGAAGGGCGACCGCTTCGTCCTCAACGGCAACAAGATGTGGATCACCAACGGCCCGGTCGCCGATACGCTGGTGGTCTACGCCAAGACCGATCCGAACGCCGGCCCGCGCGGCATCACCGCCTTCATCATCGAAAAGGGCATGAAGGGATTTTCGACCGCGCAGAAGCTCGACAAGCTCGGCATGCGCGGCTCCGACACCTGCGAGCTGGTATTCGAGGATTGCGAGGTGCCGGAGGAGAACGTGCTCTCCGAGGTCGGCCGCGGCGTCAACGTGCTGATGAGTGGTCTCGACTACGAGCGCGCGGTGCTGGCGGCGGGGCCGATCGGCATCATGCAGGCCTGCATGGACGTCGTGCTGCCCTACGTGCACGAGCGCAAGCAGTTCGGCGAGCCGATCGGCTCGTTCCAGCTGGTGCAGGGCAAGGTCGCCGACATGTACACCACGATGAACGCCTCGCGCGCCTATGTTTACGCGGTGGCGAAGGCCTGCGATCGCGGCGAGACCACGCGCGAGGACGCCGCCGGCGCCATCCTCTATGCCGCCGAGAAGGCCACCCAGTGCGCGCTGGATGCGATCCAGCTGCTCGGCGGCAACGGCTACATCAACGATTATCCCACCGGCCGCTTGCTGCGCGACGCAAAGCTCTACGAGATCGGCGCCGGCACCAGCGAGATCCGCCGCATGCTGATCGGCCGCGAGCTGTTCGCCAAGACAGCCTGATGTCTTCTGCCTCGCCCCGCGCTTGCGGGGTGAGGGGCTGTCACCGCATCGACGGTGGCAGTTGTGCTCACCCCGGCACGATGATTGACCTGGAACCCCACCGATACTCCAACGAAACGTGCAAACACCGATGCCGCTTCATTCGACGATCGATCCCACATCTTCTGAATTCGCCCGCAACGCCGAGGTGATGCGCGGCCTGGTCGCTGAACTTCGCGGCAAGCTCAACCAGGTGGCCGGCGGCGGCGGCGAGACCTCGCGCAAGCGGCACACCTCGCGCGGCAAGATGCTGGCGCGCGATCGCGTCGATCTCCTGGTCGACCCCGGCACCGCATTCCTTGAGCTATCGCCGCTCGCCGCCAACGGGCTCTATGGTGGTGACGTGCATTCGGCCAGCGTCATCACCGGCGTCGGGCGCATCTCGGGTCGCGAATGCATCATCGTCGCCAACGACGCCACCATCAAGGGCGGCACCTATTACCCGATGACGGTGAAGAAGCATCTGCGCGCCCAGGACATCGCGCGGCAGAACAATCTGCCCTGCGTCTACCTAGTGGATTCCGGCGGCGCCTTCCTGCCGCTGCAGGACGAGATCTTTCCCGACGAGCGGCATTTCGGCCGCATCTTCTACAACCAGGCCCAGATGTCGTCGCAGGGCATTCCGCAGATTGCGATCGTGATGGGATCCTGCACCGCTGGCGGCGCCTATGTGCCGGCGATGTCCGACGAGAGCATCATCGTGCGGAATCAAGGCACGATCTTCCTCGGCGGTCCTCCGCTGGTGAAGGCGGCGACCGGCGAGGTCGTCACCGCCGAAGAACTCGGCGGCGCCGATGTGCACTCGCGCCAGTCGGGCGTGACCGATCATTATGCGCAGAACGACGCCCACGCGATCGGGATCGCGCGCCGCATCGTGGCGACTCTGAAGCAGCCGGTGAAGGCACAGCTCAACATGCGTTCCCCGCAGGAGCCGCTGTTTCCGGCCGAGGAGATCTACGGCGTGGTCTCCGCCGACGGCAGAAAACCGTTCGACGTGCACGACATCATCGCGCGGATCGTCGATGGCTCCGAATTCGACGAGTTCAAGAAGCTCTACGGCACCACGCTGATCTGCGGCTTCGCCCATATCTTTGGCTATCCGGTCGGCATCATCGCCAACAACGGCATCCTGTTCAGCGAGAGCTCGCTGAAGGGCGCGCATTTCATCGAGCTGTGCTGCCAGCGCGGCATTCCGCTGGTGTTCCTGCAGAACATCACCGGCTTCATGGTCGGCAAGAAGTACGAGGCCGGCGGTATCGCGCGCGACGGCGCCAAGCTCGTGACGGCGGTCGCCACCGCCGGGGTGCCGAAATTCACCGTCGTGATCGGCGGCTCCTACGGCGCCGGCAATTACGGCATGTGCGGCCGCGCCTACAGCCCGCGCTTCCTCTGGCTGTGGCCGAATGCGCGCATCTCGGTGATGGGCGGCGAGCAGGCCTCGATGGTGCTGAGCCAGGTGCGGCGCGACGGCATCGAGGCCAAGGGCGAGAGCTGGTCGGCGGAAGAGGAGGACAAATTCCGCGAGCCGATCCGCGCGCAATACGAGAAGCAGGGCAATCCCTATTACGCGACGGCGCGGTTGTGGGATGACGGCGTGATCGATCCGGCTGATACGCGCCTCGTGCTCGGGCTCGGCCTGTCGGCGGCAGCCAACGCCCCGATCGAGCCGACGAAGTTCGGCCTGTTCAGGATGTGACCCAGGAACTGACCATGGACCGCTCAAAACTCACCCGGCGTTTCCGCACGCTCCTGATCGCCAACCGCGGCGAGATCGCCTGCCGCGTCATCCGTTCGGCGCGCGCCATGGGGCTGCGCACCGTCGCGGTTTATTCCGAGGCCGACCGCGACGCGATGCATGTCGCGCTCGCCGACGAGGCGGTGCTGCTCGGTCCGGCACGGGCGCGCGACAGCTATCTCAGCATCGAGCGCGTCATCGCCGCCGCCAAGGAGACCGGCGCCGAGGCGGTGCATCCCGGCTACGGCTTCCTGTCTGAAAATGCCGAGTTCGCGCAGGCCTGTCTCGAGGCAGGTTTGGTGTTCGTCGGTCCGACCGCCGAGATGATGACGGCGATGGGCTCGAAGTCCGGCTCGAAGGCGCTGATGGAGAAGGCCGGCGTGCCGCTGGTGCCGGGCTATCACGGCGAGGCCCAGGACGAGGCGACGCTGGCGGAGGCCGCCAACCGGATCGGCTTCCCGGTGCTCGTGAAGGCGTCGGCCGGCGGCGGCGGCCGCGGCATGCGTGTGGTCAATTCGGCGGCTGAGCTCACGGCCGCGATCACCAGCGCCAAGCGCGAGGCCAAGGCGGCATTCGGCGACGACCGCATGCTGATCGAGAAATACGTGCAGAACCCGCGCCACATCGAGGTGCAGATCATCGGCGACAGCCACGGCAATCTGCTCTCGCTGTGGGAGCGCGAATGCACGCTGCAGCGCCGCCACCAGAAGGTGATCGAGGAGGCGCCGTCGCCGACGCTGAACGCCGCGCAACGCGAGACGGTTTGCGAGGCCGCCCGCAAGGCGGCCGGCGCGGTCAACTATATCGGCGCCGGCACCATAGAGTTCGTCTCCGACGGCAAGGACGTGTTCTTCATCGAGATGAACACCCGCCTGCAGGTCGAGCATCCCGTCACCGAGCTGATCACCGGTGTCGATCTCGTCGAATGGCAGCTCCGCGTCGCCTTCGGCGAGGCGCTGCCGCTGAAGCAGGACGAGATCAGGCTCAATGGCCACGCCATCGAGGCGCGCGTCTACGCGGAAAATCCCCAGAAGAACTTCATGCCCTCGGTCGGTCGCATCAAGACCTGGCGGACGCCGCCGGAAGGCGACGGCCTGCGCATCGATGCCGGCTATCGCAGCGGCGATAACGTCTCGCCGTACTACGACGCGATGCTCGCCAAGGTGATCGCCTGGGCGCCGACGCGCGAGGGCGCGATCGACAAGCTCAATCGCGGGCTGCAGGAGACCGATGTCCGCGGCATCGTCACCAATATCCCGTTCCTGTCGGCGCTGGTGACGCACAAGGACACGCGAGCTAATGCGATCGACACCGGCTTCATCGAGCGCGAGCTGAAGAACCTGACATCGGGTACCGGCACGGCCGGCGAGTTCGAGCTCTGCGCGGCGGTCGCCGCGATCGTCAACGACGAGCAGAAGGCGGCGCGGCGGGAGGCCAGCTCGCCCTGGCAGGCCTTCGGCTGGATGCCGGTCGGCCGCCGTCAGCGGGTGTTTTCGTTCCGGCAGGGCCATGAGCCCGCCCAGACCATCACGCTGCACTATGGCAACGGACCGTCGACGCTCTCCGTCGGCGGTCGCGAACTCGTCTTCGCCATATCGTCAGCCGGCGATGACGGCTTCGACCTGACGCTCAACGGCCTCAAGTCCCGCGTCGCCTCGGTCATCGAAGGCCACGAACTTTACTTGCGCACCCGCAACGGCCGCTTCGACCTGCACTGGGTCGATCCGTTCGGCGGCGAGAGCGAGGAGCAGGTCGGCGAGGACAAGATCGTGGCGCCCTTGCCGGGCACGGTGGTAGCGCTGCTGGCCGAGGAGGGCACAACGCTCGAGAAGGGAGCCCCGATCCTGACGCTCGAAGTGATGAAGATGGAGCAGACCCTGCGCGCGCCCTATGCCGGGGTGCTGAAGAAGCTCAAATGCAAGGTCGGCGACATCGTCGGCGAGGGCGTCGAGCTTGCCGAAGTCGAACCTGCGGCCGCGTCATGAGCGTTCAGATCCAACTCGTCGAGATGGGGCCGCGCGACGGCCTGCAGAACGAAAAGACGCCGGTCAGCGTTGAGGCGCGCATCGCCTTCGTCGAGGCGCTGGTGGCGGCCGGGCTCAATACGGTCGAGGTCGGCGCATTCGTGTCGCCGAAGGCGATCCCGCAGATGGCGAGCTCCGACCAGGTGCTGCGCGGCGTCAGTCACATCAAGGGCGCCGAATTCCACGTGCTGGTGCCGAACGAGAAGGGCTATGACGCCGCGCGCGCGGCTGGCGCCGAGGTGGTCTCGGTGTTCGCGGCGGCCTCCGAAGGTTTCTCCCGCGCCAACATCAACTGCTCGGTCGCGGAATCGATCGAGCGCTTCAAGCCGGTGCTGGCGCGCGCCAAGGCCGACGGCGTCAAGGTGCGTGGCTACATCTCCTGCGTGCTCGGCTGTCCGTTCGACGGCGAGATCAAGCCGAAGGCGGTCGCCGACCTCGCGGTGACACTGTGGGATCTCGGCTGCTACGAGATCTCGCTTGGCGACACCATCGGCGTCGGCACGCCGCTGAAGGCCAAACAGATGCTGCGTGCCGTCGGTTCTGAGTTGCCGATCGGCAACCTCGCGATGCACTTCCACGACACCTACGGCCAGGCGCTCGCCAATCTCTATGCCGGCATGGAAGAGGGCGTCCGCGTCATCGATGCCGCCGCCGGCGGTCTCGGCGGCTGCCCCTACGCCCCCGGCGCCACCGGCAACGTCGCGACCGAGGACGTCGCCTACATGCTCGAGGGCATGGGCGTGAAGACCGGGATCGATATGGACAGACTGCTGGCCGCGACCAACGAGATGGCTGGCTTGCTCGGCCGTCCGCCGGTCAGCCGTGTTGCGTCCGCGCTCAACGCGAAGCGCAAGCGGCTCGCCAAATCGTAAAGTGTGGGATGCTTGGAGCGATTTGCCGCCGTTGCTCGAGGAGCGAAGGCGGAAGCGATATCCGTCGCGGCCCGGGCGGCATTGACGGCTATCGGGATTGCAGCCGCCTCAATCTTCGGCGGTCGCGCCCGGAGTTATGCGCTGCGAAGCGCAGATTCAAGGCACATAGTCGCGCCCCTGGCTTGCGCAATCTGGGCTCCCGAAGCTGGACTCTCAACCCATATGCGTAGCGTGCGACAGCGCTTCGCGCTATCGCCGCCCTCCTTGAGGGCGTTTCCTCCCTAGACTTGGGCCGCTTGTTGTTTCGAGCGGCCCTTTTTCTTACGCCGCCGGAGCATTGATCGTCGCGATCACGGCCCTCATATCGGTCGCCAGCTCGCGATAGTGCCCGCCCAACCGCTGGTATAGCTCGCGGTTGCTCCCATCCAGCGTCCTGCTAGCGATCAGCTCGCATTCGTCGGCGAGGATCTCAAAACGTTCCAGCTTTGCTTGGAGAGCAGACATGGCGGGCGTTTCCCTGACACTGTTACTGAGGGAGTTGCGACGCTACTACTCGGACTGCGTCTAACACAGCATAATTATAGGGTAGAACTAAATTCTTCCCGGCAGTGACTTTGACCGATTGATGGGAGCGACTTGTCCGCCGTAGCTCGAACAGCGAAGGCGGAAGCGCATGAGCGTTTCGAGGCATTCCGGAGGCAAATCGAAGCGCTCGGAGATGAGGTGAGCAACTGACGATGCGGCGGAGCCGTAATCGGATCGGTTAGCGCGCGGCGAAGCCCTTCAATTCAGTATCCGCGACGCGAATGATGCGTATCGCTTCGCTCCACCTGACGCGCGAGTCCTCCCGCCGGATGGAACCCGTTTTGCGGCGCACACAGCCGCCGTCATTGGCTCGGCTCCCGATCAAACCCTCCCGAAAGCGTTCATGGCTTGGTGACTCAAACGTGCTGAGGTGAAGAGGCTCGCAATTGCTCCAGGTGGATTCTCGCCATGTCCGGACAGGTGTCAGCTTCCCGCGGCCGAACGTTTTTGGCCGGAAAGATCGTCTTCAACTTCGGCCGGTCGGCCTTCGACTGCACGGTCCGCCAGCTCACGGAGACGGGCGCCACCGTGGAACTTGAAAGTGTCGTTGGCATTCCCGATCACATTCAACTGTTGCTCGTCGGCAGCAATCAGGTGAAGCCATGCAAACGGCTGTGGCAATCGGACCGCCAGCTCGGCCTGGTCTTTGAAGAGCAGCAGGCCAACGCTGCGGTGCCTGCGCCTGCCGCTCCTGCGCCGGCCGCCATTCCGGAGCGGCGCAGCGGCGATATTCTGCGCGGGCACATGCTGGCGCTGCGCGCGGCGCTCGATCAGATACCCGTCGGCATCCTGCTTTTGGACTCGGAGCTGAAGGCCCAGTTCATTAATCGTGCGTTTCGGAGCATGTGGGCGCTTCCGGACGCGGTGGCCGACCGCAGCCCCACCTTCGCCGATCTGATGCATCACGGCTGCAAGACCATGGCCTATGAGCTGCCGGCTGAGCAGCTTCATGCCTACCTTGCCGAGCGCGTCCGCCTCGTGAGCGTCGGGGACCCCAACCCGATCGATCTCAGGCGCAGCAACGGTGATGTGGTTCGATGTCAGTGCACGCCGCTGCCCGACGGCGGCCGGATGGTGAGCTACACGCCCGTGACCGACATCGTGCGCGCATCCGACAAGCTCAAGGTACTGACCGGCGCGCTCGAGAACGTCGAAGACGGCGTCGTCCTGCTCGACCGCGATCTCAATGCGATCTTCCTCAATCGGCGAATGCGGGAATTCTGGGAGGTGAGCGAGGAGGAGGTTGCGCGGCATCCGGCATACATCACGCTGCTCACGCGCAACCGCCGCGCCGTTTCGGCAGGCGCGACCCCGGAGCAAATCAGGGCCTTTCCTGCGAAGCGGATTGCGGAGATCAAGGCAGGCGATCACAAGCGCGACGTGCAGACGCCGGACGGCCGCCATATCAGGATCCATTGCTCGACGATGGCAAACGGCGGTCGCATGCTGACCTTCGTCGACGTGACCGATCTCGTCCGCAACGCACGGCAGCTGGAGGTGCTCGCGACCACCGATCCGCTCACCGGATTGTTCAACCGCAGGCACTTCCTGACGACGCTGGATGCGGAGTGGAGCCGGTTCCAGCGCTACTATCGTTCGGTATCCGTGCTGATGGTTGATATCGATCACTTCAAGAGCATCAATGACCGCTTCGGACATGCGGTCGGTGACGAGGCCATCAAGGCTGTTGCCGGGATATGCATTCGGGGCAAGCGCAAGTCCGACGTCGTCGGCCGCGTTGGAGGCGAGGAGTTCGCCGTCCTGCTGCCGGAGACCACATTGTCGCGCGCCCGAACCGTCGCCGAACGCATCCGCAAGAGGGCGGAAGCGCTGACGGTGGGTGCGGATGATCGGTCGGTATCACTCACGGTGAGCATCGGCGTTGCCGAGGCGCTCACAAGCATGCCGGGGATCGATGCCCTAATGAAGGCTGCCGATGCGGCGCTCTACCAGGCCAAGGAGCACGGCAGGAATCGCACGGAGTGCTGGTCACCTCCGTCGCCACCGAAGCTGGCCGCCGGGTAAATTGCAGGATGGAGGGACTTGTCCGCCGTAGCCCGAAGAGCGAAGGCTGAAGCGATACGCCATCGCGTCCGCGAATTGGACGACATCGCTGCGCTCCAGCCATCCTCTGGATGCTCGAACGACGTCTCCTCGTCGGCATTCCGGGGCGTGCGAAGCACGAGCCCGCGCAACACACTCAGTGTCGTCCCGGCGAAAGCCGGACCCATAACCGCCGATGGTCATTGCTGCGCATCGGTGGAACGACGAGTCCCATCCATAACACCCGCTGCGGAGTATGGGTCCCGGCCTTCGCCGGGACGACGGCGGAGGACGTGTTCTCTCGGCTCAGCAACTGGCGCCTCTGGAATACTGGATCACTCGCACGCGCATGCGCGGGTGATGATGCCGAATACGCTGTTTGACAGTTGAATCTGTGAGCAGGGGCTGTCCTTTCCCGCTACTCCAGCGAGCTTCATCACATGGCGGCAATCCGTCGGCTATGTGGTCGGGCCCGCGTCAGGTGCCTATAAGGACTGATAATACATGGTTGCCCGGCGGCCACGATTGTTGCGATGTTGCAACGGTGCTTGAACATTTAACCTTAAAAGCACCCGGTCCGCACTCGCGCCGCTTTTTAGCCACACCCCGACATGAAAGGATATTCACGTAGCTGAATAGCCAGCGCTCCGACGACGGGACATTTTTTCGGGTTCCGGCGTTGATGAGGAAAGAGCGCCGGGAACAGGGTCGCGATGGACGCCAAGACGAACATCAAGGGCAGGCTGCCCAGCCGTCACGTGACGGAGGGCCCCGAGCGCGCACCGCACCGGTCCTATCTTTATGCGATGGGGCTGACGACAGCCCAGATTCATCAACCTTTTGTCGGCGTTGCTTCATGTTGGAATGAAGCCGCTCCCTGCAACATTTCGCTGATGCGCCAGGCGCAGGCGGTGAAGAAGGGCGTGGCCTCGGCCGGTGGCACGCCGCGCGAGTTCTGCACCATCACCGTCACCGACGGCATCGCAATGGGCCATGACGGCATGCGCTCGTCGCTGCCGTCGCGCGAATGCATCGCCGATTCGGTCGAACTGACGGTCCGCGGCCACTCCTATGACGCGCTGGTCGGGCTCGCCGGCTGCGACAAGTCGCTGCCGGGCATGATGATGGCGATGGTCCGCCTCAACGTGCCGTCGATCTTCATTTATGGCGGCTCAATCCTGCCCGGCAACTTCCGCGGCCAGCCGGTCACCGTCCAGGACATGTTCGAGGCGGTCGGCAAGCACTCGGTCGGCGCCATGTCGGACGAGGACCTCGACGAGATCGAGCGGGTGGCGTGCCCGTCGGCCGGCGCCTGCGGCGCCCAGTTCACCGCCAACACCATGGCGACCGTCTCCGAGGCGATTGGCCTCGCGCTCCCGTATTCTGCCGGGGCCCCGGCGCCTTACGAGATCCGCGACTCCTTCTGCGCCGCCGCCGGCGAGAAGGTGATGGAGCTGATCGAGAAAAACATCCGGCCCCGCGACATTGTCACCCGCGAAGCCCTTGAAAATGCTGCGGCCGTGGTTGCAGCCTCAGGTGGTTCGACCAATGCTGCGCTGCACCTGCCGGCGATCGCCCATGAGTGCGGCATTAAATTCAATTTGTTCGACGTTGCCGAAATCTTCAAAAAGACTCCTTACGTCGCGGATTTGAAGCCGGGCGGCCGTTATGTTGCCAAAGACATGTTTGAAGTAGGTGGCATTCCGCTGCTGATGAAGACGCTGCTCGACAATGGCCACCTGCACGGGAATTGCCTGACCGTCACTGGCCGAACGATCGCCGAAAACCTCAAAAGCGTGAAATGGAATCCGCACCAGGATGTGGTGCGGCCCGCCGACAATCCGATCACCGTGACGGGTGGGGTTGTCGGGCTGAAGGGTAATCTCGCTCCGGAGGGTGCGATCGTGAAGGTCGCGGGAATGTCCAACCTGAGGTTTACCGGTCCGGCCCGGTGCTTCGACCGCGAGGAAGACGCCTTCGAGGCGGTGCAGAAGCGCACCTACAGGGAAGGTGAGGTGATCGTGATCCGCTATGAGGGGCCGAAGGGCGGTCCCGGCATGCGGGAGATGCTGGCGACCACGGCGGCACTGACCGGGCAGGGGATGGGCGGCAAGATTGCGCTGATCACCGATGGCCGGTTCTCCGGCGCCACCCGTGGCTTCTGCATCGGACATATTGGACCTGAAGCGGCCGTCGGCGGGCCGATCGGGTTGTTGCAAGACGGCGACATCATCGAGATCGATGCGGTCGCCGGCACCCTTAACGTAAATTTGAGCGACGCCGAACTCGCAAATCGTAAGACCAAATGGGCCCCTCGCGCGACGAACCATACATCTGGTGCGCTGTGGAAGTACGCCGAGCAAGTGGGGCCGGCGGTGGATGGCGCAGTCACCCATCCGGGTGGCGCGTACGAGAAACAGTGTTATGCGGACGTTTAGGCGTACGATATTGGCGTTTGCGTTAGGGGCCATCCCGGTGGCAGGCCCCGGATTCGGATTCGACGGCGCACCGGTCAACCCACAAGATACGGTTCTTCCTGTGGTTTCCCCGCAGCCGGGGACCGCCGGCGCGCTGAAACGGGCCGCCACCTCGGTGGCGCCTGCGGCGACCTCGCCGACCTCGTCGTTCAGCACGCTGCAGTACCAGGCCGAGGGCGGTCACCCCGTCGCGCAGTGGAAGCTCGGCAAGATGTACGCCGAGGGCGATGGCGTTATCCAGGACGACATGCGCGCCTTCGAGTATTTCAGCCGGATCGCCAATGCGCATGCCGAGGATTCGCCGTCGGCACCGCAGGCCTCGATCGTGGCCAACGCCTTCGTCGCGCTCGGCCGCTACTATCTGAGCGGCATTCCCAATTCCAAGGTGAAGGCGGACACCGAGCGGGCGCGGGAGATGTTCTCCTATGCCGCGTCCTATTTCGGCAATGCCGACGCCCAGTACGACCTTGCCCGGCTCTACCTGAAGACGCCGGACGCCTCGCGGGACGACTTCCGCTACGGCGCGCGCTGGCTCGGCCTTGCCGCCCAGAAGGGCCAGCATCAGGCGCAGGCGCTGCTCGGCCAGATGCTGTTCAACGGCGACCGCCTGCCGCCGCAGCGGGCACGCGGCCTGATGTGGCTGACGCTGGCGCGCGACAGTGCGACGCCGGATGAGGCCTGGATCAAGGAAAGCTACAACCGGGCGATCGCCAAGGCCTCCGAGGACGATCGCGCGATGGCGCTGCAGATGCTCGAGCACTGGGTGCAGGGCCGCCGGGATTGATCTTCCCGCCGGCCGGCGGGGTCAGGCGATCTCGAAATCGAGATCGGCCCAGACCGGGACGTGGTCGGACGGCTTCTCCCAGGCCCGGACATAGCTGTCGATGCCGACGTGGATCAGCCGGTCACTGGCCTGCGGCGACATCAAAAGATGGTCGATGCGCAGGCCCCAGTTCTTCTGCCAGGCGCCGGCCTGGTAGTCCCAGAACGTGTACTGGCCGGGCTCGTCATTGACCGCGCGGAGCGCGTCGATCAAGCCGAGGCCGAGCAGGGACTGGAAGGCCTCGCGGGTGGCGGGGCGGAACAGGGCGTCATCGGCCCAGGCGGCGGGATTGTAGACGTCACGGGCCGCCGGAATCACGTTGAAGTCGCCGGCCAGGATCAGCGGCTCCTCGGCCTTCAGCCGCTCCTTCGAATACTCAAGAAGCCGCGACATCCACTTGAGCTTGTACGGATATTTGTCGGTATTGGCGGGGTTGCCATTGGGCAGATAAAGGCACGCGACCCGGATCACGCCCTGCTTCAGCGTGACGACGCCCTCGAGGAAGCGGGCATGTGCGTCCTCGTCGTCACCGGCGAGGCCCGATTTGGTTTCGTCGAACGGCAGCTTCGACAGCAGCGCGACGCCGTTGAAGGTCTTCTGGCCATGGGTCACGACATTATATCCGAGCGCCTCGACCTCGAGCCTCGGGAACGCGTCGTCGACGCATTTGATCTCCTGCAGGCAGACGATGTCGGGGGAACACTCCTTCAGCCAGCTGACCAGAAGTTCGATCCGTTGCCGGACCGAGTTGACGTTCCACGTAGCGATGCGAACTGCCATCGGACTTCCTTCATTGTGGGGGCACGTGACCGAGCGCCGCCCCGCTTAGACCAAGCGCTTCCGCATCTCGATGTGCGGGATGCCGGCCTCCTCGAATTCCGCGCCGATCCGCTCGAAGCCGACGCGTGCGTAGAACGGCTCCGCGTGCGTCTGCGCGTTGAGGATCAGTTCCGGATAGCCGAGTTCGGCCGCCTTGGCCATCAGCGCGTCCAGCACGCGGGCGCCTACGCCTGCGCCGCGCGCCGCTTTGAGCACGGCCATGCGGCCGATATGACCGTCCGGCAGCAGCCGGCCCGTGGCCAAGGGCGCACCGTCGTCGGCGAACGCCAGCGCATGCCAGCTCGATGCGTCCATGTCGTCCCATTCCAGTTCTACCGGCACCCGCTGTTCCTCGACGAAGACGCTGTAGCGGATGGCACGGGAGCGTTCGCGGGCTTCTTCCCAGAGGCAGACAAGGACGGAGGTGGACATAAGGTCGCGATTCGGAAGCTCAATGAAGCAGAACGGATGCGGCCCGGTTACTCAAAACGTCCGGCGATGCGCATGCAAATGACCGGATTGAAGCCGCACTATTTCACTTAGGTGGCATACCATGGGCGGTCCGCCTGTGCTAACCCTCTCAGGAAACAAGGCGCAACAATTGCCGACGGGGGAGTGACGACGCGCACCGGCCTTCAAGGGAAGCCGGCGGCGCACGTGCAAAACTTATGAAAAAACGCAATTTGGTTCTGACTGTCGCTGTTCTCGGCATTGCGGCCGGGGCGGCTTACATGACCCGCACTTCATGGATGGGTGGCGGCGCTGCCACCGCGCAAGGGACGGCGCGGCCGCGCGTGGTGTCCGTGGATCTCGCCAAGGCGGAACGCAAATCGGTTCCGGTCGATGTCGATGCCATTGGACAGGTCACGCCGATCTCCAGCGTGGCGCTGAAGTCGCGGCTGGAGACTACCATTGTCTCGGTGCATTTCGAGGACGGCGCCAAGGTCAATGAAGGCGATCTGCTGTTCACGCTCGACGCGCGGCAGATCGACGCGCAGATCGAGCAGGCCGAGGGCGTCCTGGCCCGCGACCAGGCCCAGCTCGAGGGCGCGCAGCGCGACCTCCGCCGCTACACCGAACTGGTCGGCAAGGGTGCGACCACCCAGGTCAACCTCGACAACGCCAAGACCCAGTCCGACGTCCTGATCGGCACCATCAAGGCCGACCGCTTCGCGCTGGAGAATCTCCGCGTCCAGAAGAGCTACACCGTCATCCGCGCACCATTCGCGGGACGGATCAGCGTCGCCAACGTCAAGGTCGGCAACTTCGTCCGCCCCGCCGACACCCAGCCGCTCGCGGTCATCAACCAGATGGCACCGGTCTACGTCACCTTCGCGATTCCGCAGCGGGCGCTGGTCGATCTGCGCGACGCCATGGGGAAGGGCGATTCCAAGGTGATCGCGACCATTCCCGGCCACCAGCGCTCCGAGCGCGGCAAGGTCGCGATGGTCGAGAACGCCGTCGACGCGACCACCGGCATGGTGACCGTGCGCGGCATCATGAACAACGAGAGCGAGACGCTCTGGCCCGGCACCATCGTGCAGACCAAGCTGATCATCCGCAGCGAAGACGCGATCGTGGTGCCGACGGTCGCGGTGCAGCGCAGCCAGAACGGCAATTTTGTCTTCGTCGTCAAGGACGGCGTCGCCAAGGTCCGGCCGGTCAAGGTCGATCGCACCTTCCAGGGCAGCTCGGTGATCTCAGACGGATTGGCGGGCGATGAAAGCGTCGTCGTCGACGGCCAGCTGCTGCTCTCGGAGGGATCGCGGGTTGAACTGCGGGCGCGTAAGGCCGGAGCCTGACCGATGACGCTCTCCGAGCTTTGCATCCGCCGCCCGGTCATGACGACGCTGATCACGGCGTCGATCATCGCATTCGGCGTGTTCGGCTTCCGCCTGCTGCCGGTCTCGGCGCTGCCCAAGGTGGACTTCCCGACCATCGCGGTGACCGCGACCCTGCCCGGCGCCAGCGCCGACACCATGGCGGCCTCGGTCGCCGGCATCATCGAGCGCCAGCTCTCGACCATTGCCGGCATCTCCTCGATGTCCTCGAACTCGTCGCAGGGTACGAGCGTCATCACCATCCAGTTCGACCTCAACCGCAACATCGATGCCGCCGCGCTCGACGTGCAGACCGCGTTGACGATCGCGCAGCGCCGGCTGCCGATCGAGATGACGATCCCGCCGAGCTTCCGGAAGGTGAACCCGGCGGACTTCCCGGTGCTGTTCGTCTCGCTCGGCTCGGCGACGCTGCCGCTGTCGAGCGTCAACGAATACGGCGACATCACGATCGGGCAGGCGCTGTCGCAGCTGCCGGGCGTCGCCCAGGTCTTGATCTACGGCGCGCAGAAATTCGCCATCCGCGTCCAGGCCGATCCGGAGGCCGCCGCCGCGCGCAGCGTCTCGATGGAGGATATCCGCGCCGCGGTGTCGCGCGCCAATTCGTCGACGCCGGTCGGCACCTTGAACGGCCCCAAGCAGGACGTCGCGCTGCAGGCCTCCGGTCAGATGGACAAGGCAGCCGACTACCGCCAGATCTACGTCGCCTGGCGCAACGGCTCGCCGGTCCGGCTCGACGAGATCGCCAAGGTCTATGACAGCGTCGAGAACGACAAGATCGCGACCTGGATGAACGACGAGCGGGCGATCGTGCTCGCGATCCAGAAGCAGCCCGACGCCAACACCGTGGCGGTGGTCGACGCCGTGCTGGCCAAGCTGCCGGCGCTGCGCGCCGCGATCCCGCCTTCGGTGACCATGCAGGTCATGATGGACCGTTCGGTCTCGATCCGCCAGGCGGTCAGCGACGTCGAGGAGACCCTGCTGATCGCGATCGGGCTCGTGATCCTCGTGATCTTCCTGTTCCTGCGCTCGGCGTCCGCGACCTTCATTCCGGCACTCGCGGTGCCGATCTCGCTGTTCGGCACCTGCGCGGCGATGTACGCGCTGGACTACTCCATCAACAACATGACGCTGCTGGCGCTGACGCTCTCGGTCGGCTTCGTGGTCGACGACGCCATCGTCATGCTGGAGAACATCGTCCGCCACATCGAGCACGGCATGAAGCCGTTCGAGGCGGCGCTGAAGGGCGCCCGCGAGATCGGCTTCACGATCATCTCGATCACCTTCTCGCTGATCGCCGTGTTCATCCCGGTGCTGCTGATGGGCGGCATCGTCGGCCGCGTGTTCCGCGAATTCGCGGTGACGATCTCGGTCGCCATCATCGTGTCCGGCTTCGTGTCGCTGACCTTGACCCCGATGCTGTGCGCCCGCGTGCTGCGCGCGCATGACGCGACCAAGCGGCCGAACGTCGTGCTGCGGGCCTTCGAGGCGATGTTCGAGGCCTGGCTGCGCGGCTATGAATGGGCGCTGGATTGGGTGCTGGCCAAGAAGGCCCTGATGCTGGTGGTGACGCTGGCGACGCTCGGCGGCACCATCTACCTCTACATGATCGTGCCGAAGGGCTTCTTCCCGCAGGAGGACACCGGCTTTCTGATCGGCGTGACGGAGGCTGCGACCGACACCTCGTTCGAGGCGATGAAGGTGCGCCAGCAGGCGCTGGTCGAGGTGCTGCGGACCGATCCGGCGATAGAGTACATCAACTCTACGGTCGGCTCCGGCGGTCCCAATCCGACGGCGAATTACGGCCGGCTGTTCATCGCGCTGAAGCCGCAGAAGATGCGCGACAACGCCACCGTGGTGATCGGCCGGCTCCGGCAGAAGGCGCGCGAGATCCCGGGCATGCAGGCGTTCTTCCAGAGCATCCAGAACCTCAGCATCGGCGGCCGCATCTCCAAGAGCCAGTATCAGTATGTGATGCAGAGCGGCGATACCGAGGCGCTGTACCGGCTGGCGCCCGAGATGCGCGACAAGATCGAGAAGATCCCGGGCTTGCTCGACGTTACCACCGACCTCTACATCAAGAACCCGCAGATGACGGTCGACATCGACCGCGAGAAGGCGGCGGTCTACGGCGTCACCGTCGATCAGGTCCGCAACCAGCTCTACAACGCCTATGGCGCGCGGCAGGTCGGCACCATCTACATGCCGTCGAACGACTACCAGATCATCCTCGAGGTGCAGCCGCAGTTCCGCGTCGATCCGTCCGACCTCTCGAAGCTCTACATGAAGACCGCGAACAACCAGACCATTCCGCTGGATGCGGTGGCGCGGCTGGTGCCGACGGTCGGGCCGTTGCAGATCAACCACCAGGGCCAGCAGCCGGCGGTGACGATCTCGTTCAACCTCGCGCCGGGCACCTCACTCGGCTACGCGGTCGACAAGATCACCGAACTCGAGCAGACCGCGAACCTGCCGCCGACGATTGTGACCGGCTTCTCCGGCACCGCGCAGGTGTTCCAGGATTCGCTGCGCGGGCAGGGCGTGCTGATCCTCGCCGCGGTGTTCGCGGCCTTCGTGATCCTCGGCATTCTCTATGAGAGCTTCATCCACCCGATCACCATCATCTCCGGCCTGCCGTCGGCCGGTATCGGCGCGATCCTGACGCTGATGATGTTCGGGATGGAGCTGTCTGTGATTGCGATGATCGGCATCGTGATGCTGGTCGGCATCGTCAAGAAGAATGCGATCATGATGGTCGACTTCGCGCTCGAGCGACGCCGCGTCGGCCTCAGCGCCGAGCACGCGATCCGCGAGGCGGCGCTGCTGCGCTTTCGCCCGATCATGATGACGACGTTCGCGGCGATCTTCGGCACGCTGCCGATCGCGCTCGGCGCGGGTGCCGGCGCCGAACTGCGTCAGCCGCTCGGCGTGGCCGTGGTCGGCGGCCTCTGCGTCTCGCAATTGCTGACGCTGTTCATCACGCCCGTGATCTACATCTATCTCGACCGCATCGACCGCAGGCTGCGCCGCAAGCTCGACCCGCAGGCGGAGACAGGCGGCGACGTCGAGCGGCCGCAGGTGGTCGCGGCGGAATAGCCGAGCGTTCGGCGCGAGCCGGAAACCGGCTCGCCGGGAGAAACCGCTCGGGATCGCGAAGCGTTAGATCGAGAAGCTGGTGCCGCAGCCGCAGGAGGCGGTGGCGTTCGGATTGACGACGCGGAACGAGGCGCCGATCAGGTCGTCGACGAAGTCGACCTCCGAGCCCGCGAGGAATGGGACCGAGGCGGGATCGATCAGCACCACCGCGCTGTCGCGTTCGATCACGAGGTCGTCATCGGCCTGGGTGCGCTCGACGTCGAACTTGTACTGGAAACCGGAGCAGCCGCCGCCCTCGACCGAAATGCGCAGCTTGGCGCCTTCGCCTTCCTTGCTGAGGATCTGCCCGATCCGGCGGGCGGCCCGTTCGCTGACGGTGATGGCAGCAGTCATGTCGGTCTCCGAAACCCTATTTGAGCATGATCCGATCCGGATCAGGCCCGGCGTCATCCCCAATTCATTTGGTCGGCCGCCTCAGTCATAGTTAAGTGCGTCGGACCATGGAATCAAATGGATAAGGACTAAAATACAGTGTCGGTCGGAATGGCTACCCCCCGCGCGCCTTATGCCTGCGACCCCGATCGCAGCCGCGGCCGGCTGGTCGCGGAGCCGCCGAGCCGGACCCGGAGCCCATTCCGGCGCGACTGCGACCGGGTGATTCATTCCACCGCGTTCCGCCGCCTCAAGCACAAGACCCAGGTCTTCGTCTTCCACGAAGGCGATCACTACCGCACGCGGCTGACCCATTCACTGGAGGTCGCGCAGATCGCCCGGGCGCTGGCCCGCCAGCTCGGGGTCGACGAGGACCTGACCGAGACGCTGGCGCTGGCGCATGACCTCGGCCATCCGCCGTTCGGCCATGCCGGCGAGCGGGCGCTCGACGAATGCCTCAGGGATGACGGCGGCTTCGACCACAATGCGCAGGCGCTGCGGGTCGTCACCTCGCTGGAGCATCGCTACCCCGAATTCGGCGGGCTGAACCTGACCTGGGAATCGCTCGAGGGGATCGTCAAGCACAACGGCCCCCTGACCGAGCGCAACGGCGCACCCGCCGGCCGCTACCTGGAGAGTGGAATCCCGATCGGAATTGCCGACTACAACAAGGGCCACGACCTCGAGCTCTGGAGCTATGCTTCGCTCGAGGCGCAGATCGCGGCCTTTGCCGACGACATTGCCTACGACGCGCACGATATCGATGACGGCCTGCGTGCCGGCCTGTTCGCGGTCGACGACCTCAAGGAGATGCCGCTGACCGCAGAGATCATCGCCGAGATCGACCGCCACTATCCCGGGCTCGACGAGGTCCGGCGCGGCGCCGAACTGGTGCGTGAGCTGATCTCACACTTCATCAGCGCGGTCTTCAACGAGGCGAGCCGGCGCCTCGCGGCCGCGCAGCCGCAATCGGCCCACGACGTGCGTCACCACAATACCCCGCTGATCGCGTTTCCGTCCGAGGTGGCGGAGCAGGAGGCGGCGATCAAGGCGTTCCTGTTCCGGCGGATGTATCGCCACAAGCGGGTGATGCTGGTGATGGGGGAGGCGGAGGAGGTGGTCCGCAACCTGTTCGAGCGCTACCTGCAATCGCCTGAAGACCTGCCGGCGGAATGGATCGAGGGCAGCGTGCAGGAGACCGGGAGCGCTCGGAACAGGCGGATCGGCAATTTCATTGCCGGGATGACCGACCGTTTCGCCCTGATCGAGCACCAAAGGCTTTTTGACTCGACCCCGGATTTGCGTTAGCGCCCTGCCATGGCCGACACCACTGCTTCACCACACCTTTTTGCCGATATGCTGACGCGCGTGCATGCGATCTGTGCCGCTGTCGCAGCCGAGGACAATTGGCCCGCCGGCATCGATCTGTCCCGCGTCGTGGTGGAGCCGCCGCGCGACGCCAGCCATGGCGACATGGCGACCAATGCCGCGATGGTGCTCGCCAAGGATGCCAAGGCCAAGCCGCGCGAGCTCGCCGACAAGATCGCCGAGCGGCTGCGCGCCGATGCGCTGGTGGCCTCGGTCGATGTCGCCGGGCCCGGCTTCATCAACCTGACCTTGAAGCCGCAAGTCTGGGCGGACGCGTTGCGTGCCGTGCTGGCCGCCGGCTCGGCTTACGGGCGCAGCGACATCGGCAAGGCCGAGAAGGTCAATGTCGAATATGTCTCGGCCAACCCGACCGGACCGATGCATGTCGGCCATTGCCGCGGCGCCGTGTTCGGCGACGCGCTGTGCAGCCTGCTGCAATTCGCGGGCTTCGACGTCTGCCGCGAATATTACATCAACGACGCCGGCGCCCAGGTCGATGTGCTCGCGCGCTCGGCGTTCCTGCGCTACCGCGAGGCGCTGGGCCTGGACATCGGCGCGATCCCGGAAGGGCTCTATCCCGGCGATTACCTCGTGCCGGTCGGCGAGGCGCTCGCCAAAGAATATGGCGAGAAGCTGCTCGATATGCAGGAAGCCGCGTGGCTGCCGATCGTGCGCGACAAGGCGATCGCGATGATGATGGAGATGATCAAGGGCGATCTCGCCGCGCTCAACATCCATCACGACGTGTTCTTCTCCGAGCGCTCGCTGATCACATCAGGCAACAACAAGGTCGCCGAGACGATCGATTTCCTGCGCGCAAAGGGCGACATCTATGAGGGCCGTTTGCCGCCGCCGAAGGGCAAGCCGGTCGAGGACTACGAGGACCGCGAGCAGTCGCTGTTCCGCGCCACCGCCTATGGCGACGACGTCGATCGACCGCTGATCAAGTCGGACGGCTCCTACACCTACTTCGCGTCCGACATCGCCAACCACCGCTACAAGTTCGAGCGTGGCTTCACCAATCTGATCGACGTGTTCGGTGCCGATCACGGCGGCTACATCAAGCGGATGCAGGCGGCGGTGAAGGCGGTGACCGCCGGCAAGGCTGTGCTCGACGTCAAGATCGTCCAGCTCGTGAAGCTGCTGCGCGACGGCGAGCCGGTGAAGATGTCGAAGCGGTCCGGCGAATTCGTCACGCTGCGCGAGGTGGTCGACGAGGTCGGCTCGGACGCTGTCCGATTCATGATGCTGTTCCGCAAGAACGACGCGGTGCTCGATTTCGACCTCGCCAAGGTGATCGAGCAGTCAAAGGACAACGCGGTCTTCTACGTCCAGTACGGCCACGCCCGCGGCCATTCGATCTTCCGCAACGCGCGGGAGGAAGCGGTTCCCGATCTGCCTGAGACCGATGAGGCCCGGCTGGCCTATCTCCGTAATGCTACGGTCGAGCGGCTGACCGACCCGGCCGAACTCGAGCTGCTCAAGCGGCTTGCGCTTTATCCGCGGATGATCGAGGCCGCCGCGGTGGCACATGAGCCGCACCGAATCGCTTTTTATCTCTATGATTTGGCCAGTGAATTTCATGCGCTTTGGACCAAGGGGCGCGATTTGCCCTATTTACGCTTCATTATCAATAATGATGCAGAGATCACGGGGGCGCGACTGGCAATGGTTCAGGGCGTCGTCTCGGTTCTGGCATCGGGCTTAGCTGTTCTAGGCGTCCACGCTCCGACCGAGATGCGGTAGGCAGGGGCATTAGGCCCTCACGAGTGGGGATTTGTGAGGGCATCTGGCAGAGGCCAACTCGTACGGACCGGCTGTGCCGGCGATCTTGGCGCTGTCCCGAAGGGGATGCATGATCACAATGGCTGATCGATATCAGGACCGACATTTTCCCGCCGACACGGCTTCCAAGGCCGACAGCGATCCGCTTGCCGAACTGGCACGGCTGATCGGCCAGACGGATCCCTTCGGCAGCGCGAACAAGCCGCCACCGCGCCCGCTGCAGTCGCGCGCCAACGCGCGGCCGCAACAATACGAGCCGCAGGCCGCGGACGAGGATGCGCCGCCCGCGGGCCCGCCGCCCTGGATGCAACGCGCGCGGCAGGAGGCTGTCGCTCCGCCTCCCGTGCAGAACATCGAAGACGAAGAGCCCGAGCAGGACTACCAGCCGAAGCCGGTGCATCCGTTGCATCGCTACGCGGCTCAGCAGGCGCAGCCCGCGCCTGCGCCCGCGCCGGTGGCGCAATATCGGCCGGTCGAGGCCCCTCGACAGCCGGAGGCTTTTGACGAGGAGCCGCACTATCAGAGTGGCGGTCAGAGTCAGGATCCGTCGCGCTATGACGACGCGCTCTACGGCCAGCTGGAAGCCGGCGAGCAGGACCTGCAGCGCGATCCCGCCTATCCGGACGATCCCTATGCCTATGAGGAGGCCTACGAGGAAGAACCCGAGCCCCGTCGGCGGCGCAGCGGCTTGATTACGGTCGCCGCGGTGCTGGCGCTTGGCGTGTTCGGTGTCGGTGGCGCGTACGCCTACCGGACCTATGTCGGTTCGCCCCGCAGCGGTGAGCCGCCGATCATCAAGGCTGACAACACGCCGACCAAGGTGATCCCGGCCCAGGCCGACGCGCCGGCCAAGACGCCGGACCGGATGGCGACGGGCGACGGCACCGAGAAGATCGTGTCGCGCGAAGAGACGCCGGTCGACGTCAACTCGAAGACCGCCGGACCGCGCGTGGTGTTTCCGCCGCTGAACGCCAATGCGAATCCGCCGCCGCCCGCCAGCGTGCAGACGGCGCAGCCGGCGCCGGCGCCGATCACCGCGAACGGCACGTTGCCGAACAACGAGCCGCGCAAGGTCCGCACGCTTTCGGTCAAGGGCGATACGCCCGATGGCACGCAGGCCACCGCAACCGTGCCGGCGAAACCTCCGGCGGCGGCGAAGCCTCCGGTGTCGCGCGGCAACCCGGCTGCGGCCAATGCCAGCGTCAACTCGCCAATGTCGCTTGTTCCCGGCCAGGCCGAGGCGGCTCCGGCCGCGCCTCCGACCCGGGTCGCGTCAACCTCGGCGGCTCCGGTTGGTGGCGGCGGATATCTGGTCCAGGTGTCCTCGCAGAAGAACGAGGCGGATGCCCAGGCGTCGTACCGGACGCTGCAGGGCAAGTATCGCAACGTGCTCGGTTCGCAGCCCTTGGTGGTGAAGCGCGTCGATCTCGGAGAGAAAGGCGTCTACTACCGCGCCTTTGCCGGCCCGTTCGCGTCCTCGGAAGAGGCGAGCCAGCTGTGCAAGAGCCTGATGTCGGCGGGTGGACCGCAGTGCCTCATCCAAAGAAATTAAAGGCCGTTTCCTTGACCCGTGAGCTGCATACGGCCTAATCGGCCGAATGACGAAGCGCGCATTCATCACGGGCATATCCGGGCTGATCCTCAACGACGCCGAACGCGAATTCATTCGCGCCGAGCGGCCATGGGGCTTCATTCTGTTCAAGCGCAACATCGAGAGTCCTGCCCAAGTGGCGGCTCTTGTTGGGGAACTCCGGTCCGCAGTCGGCGTCGCCGATGCCCCGGTCCTGATCGACCAGGAAGGCGGGCGGGTGCAGCGGCTTGGCCCGCCGCATTGGCCGGCCTATCCGCCGGGCGCGAGCTTTGGGGCGCTCTACGATATCGATCCGAAGCTCGGGCTTGCGGCAGCTCGTCTCAGCTCACGGCTGATTGCGGCCGACCTGACCGACCTCGGAATCACCGTCGATTGCCTGCCTTTGGCCGACGTTCCCGTGGCCGGGGCGGACGCGGTGATCGGCAACCGGGCCTATGGAACCGAGCCGGGCAAGGTCGCGGCGATCGCGCGGGCGGTCACGGACGGGCTGGAACAGGGCGGGGTACTGCCGGTTCTCAAGCATATTCCCGGCCATGGCCGGGCCCCGGCGGACAGCCATTTCCGGCTTCCGACCGTTGATACCGCCAGGGCCGAGCTGGAACGGACCGATTTTGCTGCGTTCCAGCCGCTTGCGGATCTGCCGATGGCCATGACTGCACATGTTGTGTTTAGCGCGCTCGACCCCGTCCATCCGGCGACGACTTCTGCGACAATCATCGAACAGGTGATTCGCGGCCTGATCGGGTTCCAAGGTTTGTTGATGAGTGATGACGTGTCGATGAATGCGCTGGCCGGATCGATTGCCGAGCGGACCCGCGCCATCGTCACCGCCGGTTGCGACATGGTTCTGCACTGCAACGGCAATATTGACGAGATGCGCGAGGTTGCACGCGAAACGCCGGAACTGACCGGCAAGGCGCTTGAGCGCGCCAAGGCGACGCTCGCCGCGCGCAAGCCGCCTCAGCCGCTCGACCGGCAGGCGGCACGGGCTGAACTGGATGCGTTGTTGGATCGGGTAGGGACGGCATGACCGCTGAAATTCTTTCGTTTGATAGCGGGCGGCCGGCCGACCTCGCCGAGGGCGAACCGGCGCTGGTGGTCGACGTCGAGGGCTATGAGGGCCCGCTCGACCTGCTGTTGACGCTGGCACGGCAGCAGAAGGTCGACCTGTCGAAGATCTCGATCCTTGCGCTTGCCGACCAGTATCTTTCCTTCATCGAGGCGGCGCGCAAGATTCGCCTCGAGCTTGCGGCCGACTATCTGGTGATGGCGGCGTGGCTGGCGTTCCTGAAGTCGCGGCTCCTGCTGCCCGAGCCGCCGACCGCGGAGGGGCCGAGCGCCGAGGAAATGGCGACCGCGCTCGCCAACCGGCTGCGCCGCCTGGAGGCGATCCGCGAGGCGGCGAACCGGCTGATGAATCGGCCGCAGTTCCAGCGCGATATCTTTCCGCGCGGCAATCCGGAATCGATCGCCGAGATCAAGCATCCGAAGTTCACCGCGACCTTGTACGACCTGCTGTCGGCCTATGCCACGCAGCGCGCGTCGCGCGTGCTGACCTCGGTGCATCTGGCCAAGCGGACGGTGTGGTCGCTCGCCGAAGCGCGCGCGTCGCTGGAGCGGCTGGTTGGCCTCGCAGAGGAATGGAGCTGCCTCGACGAGTACCTGATGAAGTACGTCGCAGATCCCAAGCAGAAGGCGACGGTGTTCGCCTCGAGCTTCGCGGCCGCCCTCGAACTGGTTCGCGAAGGCGAGATGGAGATCAACCAGAAGCAGGCGTTCGCGCCGATCTATTTCCGAAAGCGTCAAGCGCAAGCCGCAGTGGCGGCGCCGGACCTGTCGGTTGAGTAAGTGGAAGAAGGAGAGCAAGCCCATGGCAAGCTTGGCGGAAGTGCGCAGAGAAGAGCCCGAGGAGGAGGTTTCTCCTATGGATCCGGTGGCGCGTCCTGAGGAATTGCGGCTCCTTGAAGCCCTGTTGTTTGCATCGGCCGAGCCGATCGATCAGGCAACGCTGGCAAAGCGGATGCCTGACGGCGTCGACGTCAAGGCGGCGCTCGCGCAGCTGCAGGCGGAATACGCGCCGCGCGGCGTCAACCTGGTGCGTGTCGCCAACAAGTGGACGTTCCGCACCGCCGGCGATCTGTCGTGGCTGATGACGCGCGAAAGCACCGAAACCCGGAAGCTGTCGCGTGCAGCGATCGAGGTGCTGGCGATCGTTGCCTATCACCAGCCGGTGACTCGCGCCGAGATCGAAGAGATTCGCGGCGTGGTCACGTCAAAGGGTACGATCGACGTGCTGCTCGAGACCGGCTGGATCCGGCCGCGCGGCCGCCGCAAGACGCCGGGCCGTCCGCTCACCTTCGGAACCACCGACGCGTTCCTGTCGCAGTTCAGCCTGGAAGCACTCGGCGACCTGCCAGGGCTCGAGGAGCTGAAGGGCACGGGTCTGCTCGACTCGCGTCTGCCGACCGGATTTTCCGTTCCGTCGCCGTCGGATGACGCGACGCTGCGGGAGGACGAGGAGCCGCTCGAGCCGGGTGATACGCTGGAACTGTTGCTGGCGCCGGCGGTCGAGCCGGAAGCCGAGGAACCGAAGGCCGACGCAGAAACGACTGATGAGGTTGGGACTGCTGAGGCCGAAACGACCGCCCAGGCCGAGCTCCAGGCGGGCGTTACCTCTGAAGCGGATGCGGCCGAACCTGACGCTGGCGAGCCGGAAGACCGCGCCGACCACGCGCGTGATGACACCGACACCGAGGACAAGGGCGAATAAGCCTGAATATTCCCGGTTAAGCCTAGCAATATTACGTAGCCGCGACAGCGATTTGCCGCGGCCGAGGTCCTTGTTTTTGACACCCCGCGGGCCTACCTTCCGGCAAAGTTCAGGCCGGTCCGCCGGCCATTTCTGGAGGGTTGCAGGATGGGTTCGTTGAGCATTTGGCACTGGATCGTCGTGATCGCAGTGGTCCTGCTGCTGTTCGGACGCGGCAAGATTTCTGATCTGATGGGTGACGTCGCCCAAGGCATCAAGGCCTTCAAGAAGGGCATGCAGGACGACGACAAGGTCGCCGAGAAGACCGAGCCCACCAAGTCGATCGATCACAATGCGGCGACGTCGGCCGCGCGCCAGGACGTCGGCAGCAAGGCCGTCTAACGCGCTTGTACTGACGCATATTTCGACGTTTTTTCTTGCGCGAAACGGTGACGCCGTCGCACAGACGCGCTATGGACGCCGATTGAGAAAAGGCGCCGGCAGCCCCAGATCCTGTTGGGAGCGATGGGGCCGATGGCGGCGCGCTTAGGCGGAAGAATTCATGTTCGATATCGGGTGGAGTGAACTGGTCGTCATCGCGGTCGTCGCGCTGATCGCCATCGGCCCGAAAGAACTGCCGGGCGTGCTGCGCATGGTCGGGCAATGGATGGGCAAGGCCCGCAAGATGGCCTCCGAATTCCAGGGCCAGTTCCAGGAAGCCATGCGCGAGGCCGAGATGGCCGACCTCAAGAAGAGCTTTGACGAGGTCAAGGAGGCCGCAACCGGCATCACCAGCGGCAACATCATGACCTCGCTGCAGAAGGACGTCAGCGACGCCCTGCAGATCGACAAGCCGGTCGATGCGCAGGTCGCGTCCGCAATTGATGCACCAGTGACGTCGAGCGACGCACTGGTGACGTCAAGTGACGCACCGGTTACTCCCACGACTCCCGCCGAGCCGACGCCGGAAACCTTCGTCGAGGCCGAGGCGCATGCTGCCGCCAGCGAGCCGCTCGCGATCACCAATGAGGTGAAGGCCGAGCCGACGCCGCAGGACGTGACGCCGGCACAACCCGATGTGCGCAAGGACGCGAGGGCGTCATGAGCGCCGAAGACATCGAGGCCAGCAAGGCCCCCTTGATGGATCACCTGATCGAGCTGCGCTCGCGGCTCATCAAGGCGCTGCTCGGCTTCGGCGTGGCCTTCATCATCTGCTTCTTCTTCGCCAAGCAGATCTACAACGTGCTGGTCTGGCCGTTCGTCTGGATCGCGGGGCCGGAGAATTCGAAGTTCATCTACACCGCGCTGCTGGAATATTTCATCACCCAGCTGAAGCTCGCATTGTTCGGCGCCGGCTTCATCTCGTTTCCGATCGTCGCCACCCAGATCTACAAATTCGTCGCGCCCGGTCTCTACCGGCATGAGCGCAACGCGTTCCTGCCGTATCTGATCGCCACTCCGGTGTTCTTCGTGATGGGCGCGGCGCTGGTCTATTTCGTTGTGCTGCCGATGCTGGTGCGGTTCTCGCTCGGCATGCAGCAGGCCGGCGGCGCGGAGACCGCGCAGATCCAGCTGCTGCCCAAGGTCGGCGAATATCTTTCGCTGATGATGTCGCTGATCTTCGCCTTCGGCATCGCGTTCCAGCTGCCGGTGATTCTGACGCTGCTTGGCCGCATCGGCATCGTCACCTCGAAGATGCTGAAGGAGAAGCGGCGCTACTTCATCGTGATCGCCTTCATCATCGCCGCCGTGCTGACGCCGCCCGACGTGCTGAGCCAGGCCTCGCTCGCGATCCCGCTGCTCGCGCTCTACGAGGGCGCCATCATCGCGGTCCGGATCGTGGAGAAGAAGGCCGCGACCTCGAATGCGTCGTCCGGGGCGCCGTCGGCGACCAATCCGGCCGAATAGGGTGATTTCGCCTCACACTCGGCGTCATACCCCGCGAAAGCGGGGTATCCAGCACGCCGCGGCTTTTCGGTGACGCACCGACGTCTCTGGAATACTGGATCGCCCGCCTTCGCGGGCGATGACAGTTGTGCTAGTTGAGGCACGCCGCAAAACGTTGACATACAACGCTATCTGCCTGAGCGACGTTAGGACCCCGACTGCCATGCACGACATCAAAGCGATCCGCGACAACCCGACAGCCTTCGACGCCGGCCTGAAGCGCCGCGGGTTAGAGGCCCTGTCGCCGTCGCTGCTGGCGATCGACGAGAAGCGGCGGGCGGCGATCCTGGCGTCGGAGCAGGCCCAGGCGCGGCGCAATGCGGCCTCGAAGGAGATCGGCGAGGCCAAGAAGGCAAAGGACGAGGCGCGCGCGGCCAAGCTGATGGCTGAAGTCGCCGAGCTGAAGACCACGATGCCAGAGCTTGAGCTGACGGCGAAGACGGCTGATGAACAGCTGACCAAAGAGCTGTCGTCGATTCCGAACCTGCCGCTCGACGAGGTGCCCGACGGCACCGACGAGCACGGTAACGTTCAGCACCATGTGTACGGCAAGACGCGCGACTACGGCTTTGCGCCGAAGCTGCATGACGATCTCGGCACCGCGCTGGGTGACATGGATTTCGAGGCGGCGGCGAAACTGTCCGGCGCGCGCTTCGTCGTGCTGAAGAAGGGCCTGGCGCGGCTCGAGCGTGCGATCGGGCAGTTCATGCTCGACCTGCACACCGGCGAGCACGGCTATACCGAGATCAATCCGCCGCTGCTGGTGCGCGACGCCGTGATGTTCGGCACCGGCCAGTTGCCGAAATTCGAGGACGACCAGTTCTGGGCGATCAAGGGCGAATTGCTCGCGTCGCCGAATGCCGATCTGCGCAGCGAGCGCCTCGGCCTGATCCCGACCGCCGAGGTCTCGCTGACCAACCTAGCGCGCGAATCCATCCTCGACGAGAAGGAGCTGCCGATGCGGCTCACCGCGCTGACGCCGTGCTTCCGTGCCGAAGCCGGCGCGGCGGGACGCGATACGCGCGGCATGATCCGCCAGCACCAGTTCACAAAGGTGGAACTGGTGTCGATCACGACTCCGGAAGCCAGCAAGGATGAGCTCGAGCGCATGCTGTCCTGCGCCGAGCAGGTTCTGCAAAAGCTCGACCTGCATTATCGCGTGATGACGCTGTGCGCCGGCGACATGGGCTTCTCCGCGCAGAAGACCTACGACATCGAGGTGTGGATGCCGGGGCAGGGCGATGGCGGCGCCTATCGCGAGATTTCGAGCTGCTCGGTATGCGGCGATTTCCAGGCCCGCCGCATGGACGCGCGCTATCGCGGCCCCGACGGCAAGCCGCGTTTCGTGCATACGCTGAATGGCTCCGGCACGGCGGTCGGGCGGGCCTTGATCGCCGTCATGGAGACTTATCAGCAGCAGGATGGTTCGATCGCGGTGCCCGATGTGCTGCAGCCCTATATGGGCGGGCTCAAGGTCATCGAGCACGGCATGTGAGGCGAGGGCCAGTGTGATGCCGCTGCACCGTGACATCCACTGGCTAGGTCGACAATGGGCCGTCACGGGCCACGGTCTGCAGCTGATCAATCAGAAGCAGATGGGCTATTACGACATCGAGGCCGCGCGCCTGTGGGACGCGCGCGTGGCCGAGGTGCAATCGAAGGCCTGGATCGACAGGCCCGACTTCGACAAGGCGCTGGAGATCGCGCGCGGCAAGTTCGCCCAGATGGCGCCGGCCGATCTGCCGCCGTCTGCACCGATTGCGTCGCCGCCACCGCAGGTCCGGGCGACGCCGCCGGCCGCGCCGCGCGCGCCGCTTGACGCGACATCGGTGCCCTCGATCGAGGAGCTGCTGGCCAGGCTGAAATCGAAATCGGCTGCGACGGCACCGGTCGCAAAACCGGGCGAAGCGCTCGCTCCGGTGCCGCCCAAACCCGAACCGCTCAGGGATGAGCCTCGCGCGTTTGAAGCTCCGAAAACCGAGTCGCTCGCGACCGCACCCGCCAAGGCCGATTCCATCACGGCCGATCGCGTCAAGTCCGAGCTCTCCCCATCGGAGCTTCCGAAGCCTCCCAAGCCTGAGCCTCGCCAAACCGCACCAATTGCTCTTGAGCCGGCCAGGCCGGAAGCTCGGAGGGTTCAGCCGCCCAAGGTTGAAGCTCCCAAGGTTGAAGCAAAGCCTGAACCTGCCAAGCCTGAACCTGCCAAGCCTGAACCTGCCAAGCCCGAGCCTCCAAGGTCAGAAGCTGTCGCGTCCCGGGGGCTCGGGGCCGAACTGCGTCAGACCCCACGGGTCAAAGTGCCGGAGGCGCCGCGGCCAACGCCCGTGATCGCGGTTGTTCGGCGGCCGGCCAGAGCAGCTTGGCCGGTGTTCGAGCGCAAGATCGCCGGCAGCGCGCGATTTGTCCGTCCATGGCGCGTGACGTCGGCACGATGGCGCGGGCCATCGCCGGGTTTGCCTCCGCGGCCCTAGCCGGTTAAGACGGCAGTCAACTCAAGAAGCCGCAGCGTAAGATACCCGCGCCGAATCGGAACAAAAGGCACTTTGACGGATGCGAATTCTCTGCACCAATGATGACGGCATCCATGCTCCAGGCCTGCAGGTCGTCGAGCAGATCGCACGCGCATTGTCCGACGACGTCTGGATCGTTGCCCCCGAGCTCGATCAGTCCGGCGTCTCGCATTCGCTGTCGCTCAACGATCCGCTGCGTCTGCGCGAAGTCAGCCCGCGTCACTTCGCGGTGCGCGGCACGCCGACCGATTGCGTCATCATGGGCGCGCGCCACATTCTCGGAGACAAGCTGCCCGATCTCGTGCTGAGCGGCGTCAACAAGGGCCGCAACGTCGCCGAGGACGTGGTCTATTCCGGCACCATCGCCGGCGCGCTCGAAGGCACCATTCTGGGCTTTCCGTCATTCGCGCTGTCGCAGGAATTCTCGATTGAGACGCGCAACGCGCCGCTGTGGGACACCGCGCTGAAATTCGGACCCGACATCATTCGCAAGGTGATCGGCGCCGGCGTCCCCAGAAACACCGTCATCAACGTCAACTTCCCGTCCTGCATGCCCGATGACGTGAAGGGCATCCGGATCACGCGGCAGGGCAAGCGCAATCAGGGGTTCCTGAAGATCGATCGCCGTCACGACGGACGCGGCAATCCATATTTCTGGATCGGCTTCGAGCGCGCGGCGATGATGGATGCGCCGGCCGAAGGCACCGATCTCGCCGCGCTTGCGGCGCGCTACGTCTCGGTCACACCGCTGCGGCTCGATCGCACCGATGAAGCATTTTCGGAAACGCTGATTGATACGCTGAAGTAATCCTCGGGGAATCTGTAGCCCGGATGGAGCGAAGCGAAATCCGGGACCCGTGTTGTGAAGTCCCCGCTTCGCTCCATCCGGACTACGCGCGCAACTTGCCGTTAAACCGGCGCGCCCTTCATCGCGCTGGAGATCACCTGGGCCAGCGTTTCCAGTTGGAAGGGCTTTTGCAGCGCCGGACGGTCGCGGTACTCCGGAGGCAGGCCGGACGAGCCATAGCCGGTCGCGAAGATGAAGGGGCGGTTGCGGGCGTTGATCAGTTCGGCGACCGGGGTGATCACCTTGCCATTGACGTTGACGTCGAGGATCGCGAGGTCGAATTCGGTCGATTGCGCAAGCTTGACCGCTTCGCCGATCTCGCCGGCCTCGGCCGCAACGCTATGGCCGAGTTCCTCCAGCATATCGGCGACCATCATCCGGATCATGACCTCGTCCTCTACGAGGAAAACTGAACAGCCCGCCGGCCGTATCGCTGTCATGATGGAATCCTTGCCCTTCCCTGAATCAGGCTCGCAAATAACATTACAGCGCGCAATGCAAACGTTCGGGAATTGGTCCTTTTCCGGCGCGCCACAGCGTTTTCCGCATCGCGCTGGCGGGCTTTGCTGCGCAAGATTTGCCCAACAGCCAACGAGGTGTGTTGGCCCTACGAGCGCCCTGATCTGCGCCACCCAGACGTTAACTGCGCATCGCCGCCGATTATATGTGAGGGAGCCGGGCCGGCGCCAATGCCAAATCTGGCGATGGTTCCTGGCCGGGAACAAAACGCGACGGGAAATTTTTCCTTAACGCGGTATTTCGGATTTCAATGGCATCTAGTGTCCCGAATCCGAAGTTCGCATCATTTGCCGCACGTTCGGAGCGAACTTCGGATTCGATAAGGACACTAGCAAGCTTATGATTCTAGTGTGCTTTATGAATGCGAAGTTCGTGAAAGTGGCTGCCGCGAAATCGCACGAACTTCGCATTCAGCACACTAGAGGGCAAGATTCCGCGCTGCCGCCCAGAGACGCTGATGAACATGGCCGTGAACCCCGATCCGACCGAGAAGATGATGTTTCAGCTGACCCTGCGGCGGCGTGGGGTGAGCGATCAGGCGGTGCTGCGTACGATGGAGGAGGTGCCGCGCGAGGTCTTCGTCGATCCGCGCGATCGCAACGAGGCCTATCGCGACAGCGCGCTTGCGATCGCCTGTGGGCAGACCATCAGCCAGCCTTTCGTCGTGGCCTACATGACCGAGCAGTTGAAACTGCAGAAGGACCATCGCGTGCTCGAGATCGGCACCGGCTCGGGCTATCAGGCGGCCGTGCTGTCCCGGTTGTGCAAGCAGGTGCTGACCATCGAGCGCTACCGGACGCTGGCCGACGGCGCCCGCAAGCGCCTCGAAAAGCTGGGTTATTACAATATCGAGGTGCTGCTCGGGGACGGCTTCGACGTTCCGGCCGGGGCAGGCGACTTCGACCGCATCATCGTCACCGCGGCGATGGAGCAGATCCCGGAGAAGCTCTTGGAGCGGCTCGAACCCGGCGGCATCCTGATCGCCCCGGTCGGGCCGCATCAGGGTATCCAGACCCTCGTCCGCGTGGTGCGGACCGAGAACGGCTTCGACCGCAAGGAATTGGTCGACGTCCGCTTTGTGCCGGCGTTGCCGGGAATCGCGCGCGAATTGTAAATTTGGCGATTTGCTGCTTGGCACCAACGCCTTATTCGCAGGGTTAAGCGGTTATTTACTCGGTACGTGTTTACTCAAAACAGTCTTTTGTTGCGTACGAGTGAGTAACCATGTCTGGGGTTGTTGAGTTGCTTCGCTCGCGTCGCGTACCGCAGGTTGCGGTGCTGACGCTGATGTCCATGGCTTTTGCCGGTTGCAGCGCCGATATGTCGTCGCGCTTCTCGCAAAACTCCTACTCGCAAAATCCGTTTGCGTTTGATCCGCAGCCAACCGGCACCGTGCAGCAGGCGCCGCCGCCGCGCGAGTTGCCGCAATACGCGCGGCCGCGAACGCAACCGCAGTATTCGCAATACCAGTCACAGCCGTTGCCGGCGCCGGTCGCAGCGGCGCCGCAGTCCTATCCGGTCGCCAACGCCAATGCCGGCGTCTCCGGAGGAGGGCGCGGGGTCTCGTCCTACACGCCGCCGCCCGCGCGTCCGCAGATCGAATCCACCGGCACCGTTCCGCATTCGGTCGCCGCAGCCCCTGCCGGGCACAACGGCACCACCATCATCGTCGGCACCAGCGACACGCTGGAAGTGCTGGCACGCCGCTACAACGTCTCGACCGCCGAGATCCTGCGCGCCAACGGCTACAAGGGACCGCGCGCGCTGTCGCCCGGCCAGCAGCTGGTCATTCCGCGCCCGACGGCGTCGGCCGCGGCGCCAGCAATGGCCGCACCGGCGGCGCGCTCTGTCGCCGTGGCAGCGGCGCCCGCCGGCGTCCACTATGTCAATCGCGGCGACACGCTGCACAGCATCGCGCGTCAGCGCCACATCCCGGTGGCCGAGCTCGCCCGCGCCAACAATCTCGACCAGTCGGCCCGGCTGAGCCTCGGCATGAAGCTCGTGGTGCCCGGCGCCAAGACGGCGATGGCGGCACCCGCGCCCGTTACGCAACCTGTTGCTGCCGCGCCGGTTGCTGCCGTGGCTCCGGCGCCGGCGGTCGCAGCCCCGAAGGTTGTTGCAACCGCGTTGCCGCAGCAGAGCGCGCGGCTGGTCCAGCCGACCGCGACGGTCGAGCAGCCGGCGGCTGCCGCTGAAGCGCCCGTCGTCACCAAGTCGAGCGAGGCCACCGGCGCGTTGCCGACCTTCCGCTGGCCGGTGCGCGGCAAGGTCATCACCGCCTACGGCTCGAAGACCAACGGCAAGGTCAATGACGGCATCAACGTCGCGGTGCCCGAGGGCACGCCGGTGAAAGCGGCCGAAGACGGCGTCGTCGCCTATTCGGGCAATGAGCTGAAGGGCTACGGCAATCTCGTGCTGGTCCGTCATTCCAATGGTTACGTCACCGCCTACGCCCATGCGAGCGAAATCCTGGTGAAGCGCGGCGATACCATCAAGCGCGGTCAGGTGATTGCCAAGTCGGGCCAGTCCGGCGAGGCGGGCTCGCCGCAGCTCCACTTCGAGATCCGCAAGGGATCGTCGCCGGTGGATCCGCTCCAGTTCCTCAACGGCGCGTAAGCTACGCGTCGGGACTTCAAGGGACTTCCAAGTCTCACAACAAAGACAGCGGGGGAGGCGCAAGCCTCCCCCGCTTTGTTTTGACGATTGGAGCGACAATTACTTGCCGCTCGGCCGCGTAGTCCGGATGGAGCGAAGCGAAATCCGGGAGCTCACTCGCGGCGTGCGCCGATCCCGGATTGCGCTGCGCTCCATCCGGGCTACACAGGCGATGACGGGAGGGCTATGCCTCCCATTCCTGTTAATTGCCACTAAGCCGCACGCCGAGCCGGCCTGCGAGCTCCTGCGTGTACTGCCAGGCGACGCGGCCCGAGCGCGAGCCGCGGGTGGTCGACCATTCGAGCGCCTCGCGCTCGAGTTCGTCCTCGGCGATCTTGATGCCGTAATGGTCGCAATAGCCCTTCACCATCGCGAGGTATTCGTCCTGGCTGCAGCGATGGAAGCCGAGCCAGAGGCCGAAGCGGTCCGACAGCGACACCTTTTCCTCGACCGCTTCGCCGGGATTGATCGCGGTCGAGCGTTCGTTCTCGATCATCTCGCGCGCCAGCAGATGCCGCCGGTTCGAGGTCGCATAGAGGATGACGTTGTCGGGGCGCCCCTCGATGCCGCCTTCCAGCACGGCCTTCAGCGACTTGTATGAGGCATCGTTGCCGTCGAACGAGAGGTCGTCGCAGAACACGATGAAGCGGAAGGAGGAGCTGCGCAGCAGCTCCATCAGGCCGGGCAGGCTCTCGATGTCCTCGCGGTGGATCTCGATCAGCTTCAGCCGGTCGGCCGGCTTGCGGTCGAGATTGATGCTGGCATGGGTGGCCTTGACCAGCGACGACTTGCCCATGCCGCGGGCGCCCCAGAGCAGCGCATTGTTGGCGGGCAGGCCGTCGGCGAAGCGCTCGGTGTTCTCCATCAGGATATCGCGCATCCGGTCGACGCCCTTGAGCAGGCCGATCTCGACGCGGCTGACGCGCGGCACCGGGGCGAGGCGCCCGTCCGGATGCCAGACGAAGGCGTCCGCGGCGCCGAAGCTCTCGGCCGGATCGAGGGCCGGGGAGGCGTCCGCGAGGCGGCTGGCGATGACTTCCAGGGCGTTCGCGATCCGCTCGGCCGCTGCGCCGTCGAGCGCCGTTACCGGGCGTTTTGTCGCGGCGTTTTCAGCGCGCTTGGCGGCAGCCTTGGGGGTGGTTTTGCGGGTTGTTTTACTGGTCGTTTTCTTGGCTTTTTTCGGCATTTGTCCAGTTCCTGACGGCGCAGCCTTAACGGGCTGGCGGCGGTCCCGCAAGCGCCCTAAATGAAGGTCCGTTAACGTTGCAATTGGGACCGCGGCCGCTATAGTCCGCGCGAATTTGTCCGGACCGCCATACCGCCCCGAATCCGAGGGCGCTGCCGGTTCTTTCCCGTCTTATCCGAGGATCGTCCGAATGCTGATTACTCCTGCGTTTGCCCAGGCTGGAGCGACTGGTGACACCAACAGCATGTTGATGTCGCTGCTGCCATTCGCGCTGATCTTCGTCATCATGTACTTCCTGATTCTGCGCCCGCAGCAGAAGAAGGTGCGCGACCATGCGGACCTCGTGAAGAACATCCGCCGCGGCGACACCGTGGTGACCTCGGGCGGCCTCGTCGGCAAGGTGACCAAGGTGGTCGACGACGACCAGATCGAGTTCGAGATTTCGGACGGCGTTCGCGTGCGCCAGATGCGCCAGATGATCTCGGGTGTGCGTACCAAGGGTGAGCCGGCGAAGGGCGACGCCAAGGACGAGGCGTCCGCGAGCTGATTGCCGCGGCGCCTTTTTGGAATCTGACGGGTCAACTCGATGTTGTATTTCACGCGGTGGCGAGCGCTGGGGATTATCCTGACAGCGCTGGTGGTCTGCCTGTGCGCCGTGCCCAATTTCTTCCCCGAAGCGCAGGTGAAGACCTGGCCGGCCTGGGCGCAGCGGCGCCTGGTCCTCGGCCTCGATTTGCAGGGCGGCTCCTATCTGCTGCTCGAAGTCGACTCCAACTACGTGAAGAAGGAGAAGCTCGACCAGATCCGCGACGATGTCCGGAAGGTGCTTCGTGAAGCCAAGATCGGCTACACCGGCCTCAACACGCGTAACGACGCGGTGGAAGTCCGCATCTCCAAGGAAGGCGACCAGGCGACGGCGCTGTCGAAGCTCCGCGAGCTGTCGCAGCCGCTCGGCGGCCTGCTCGGCTCCAGCGGCCAGCGCAGCCTCGAGGTTGCCGACGCCGGCGGCGGCCTGATCCGCCTGACGGTCCCGCAGGCCGCGATCACCGAGCGCATCCGGCAGACCATCGAGCAATCGATCCAGATCGTCGAACGGCGCGTCAACGAGCTCGGCACGGTCGAGCCGGTGATCCAGCGTCAGGGCACCGACCGCATCCTGGTCCAGGTGCCGGGCCTGCAGGATCCGACCCGCCTGAAGGAGCTGCTCGGCAAGACCGCCAAGATGGAATTCCGCATGGTCGACAGCTCGGTGTCGCCGGACCAGGCCCAGCAGGGCCGCCTGCCGCCGGACTCCGAGCTCTTGATGAGCGCGTCGCCGCCGCCGGTTCCTTATGTCGTCAAGAAGCAGGTTCTGGTTTCCGGAGGCGAGCTCTCCGATGCCCAGCCCGGCTTTGACCAGCGCACCGGCGAGGCGATCGTCAGCTTCAAGTTCAATACGTCGGGAGCGCGCAAATTTGCCCAGGCGACGGCCGAAAACGTCGGCCAGCCGTTTGCGATCGTGCTCGACAACAAGGTGATCTCGGCACCCGTGATCCGTGAGCCGATCACCGGCGGACAGGGCCAGATCTCCGGCAGCTTCACCGTGCAGTCGGCCAACGATCTGGCGATCCTGATGCGTGCCGGCGCGCTGCCGGCGCCGCTGACCGTGATCGAAGAGCGTACCGTCGGTCCCGGCCTCGGGCAGGACTCGATCGAGAAGGGCGAGCTCGCGGCCTATGTCGGCTCGATCCTGGTCATCGTGTTCATGCTGATCACCTATCGGCTGTTCGGCGTGTTCGCCAACATCGCGGTGGCGATCAACGTCGCCATGATTTTCGGACTGCTGTCGCTGCTCAACGCCACGCTGACGTTGCCGGGCATCGCCGGCATCGTGCTGACCGTCGGCATCGCGGTCGACTCCAACGTGCTGATCTACGAGCGCATCCGCGAGGAATTGCGCGGCGGCCGCAACGCGATCTCGGCGATCGACGCCGGCTTCAAGCGGGCATTGGCGACCATCCTCGACTCCAACATCACCACCTTCATCGCCGCCGCCGTGCTGTTCTACATCGGCACCGGACCGGTGCGCGGCTTTGCCGTGACGCTCGGCATCGGCATCATCACCACGGTGTTCACCGCATTTACGCTGACGCGCCTGATCGTCGCCGGCTGGGTGCGGTGGAAGCGGCCGCAAACCGTGCCGATCTGAGAGGCCTGTTGTGACTCATACCGTTCTCATTGGCCTTGGTATCCTGATTACCGTGCTGACCGTGGTCGCGGCGCTCGGCCTGCTGCCGGCGCTGCGCATCGTGCCTGACGACACGCATTTCGATTTCACCCGCTTTCGCCGCATCAGCTTCCCGATCTCGGCGCTGCTCTCGATCCTTGCCATCACGCTGTTCTTCACGCACGGCCTGAATTTCGGCATCGACTTCAAAGGCGGCACGTTGCTGGAGGTGCAGGCCAAGTCCGGCACCGCCGACATCGCCGCGATGCGCACCACCTTGAACGGCCTTGGCCTCGGCGAGGTGCAGCTGCAGCAGTTCGGCGATCCGGCGGAGGTCCTGATCCGCGTCGCCGAGCAGCCCGGCGGCGACAAGGCGCAGCAGGATGCGGTGACGAAAGTGCGCGGCGCGCTCGGCGAGTCCGTCGACTACCGTCGCGTCGAGGTGGTGGGACCGCGCGTCTCCGGCGAACTGCTGGCCTACGGCATGATCGGCCTGATGTTCGCGATCATGGGCATCCTGATCTACCTTTGGTTCCGGTTCGAATGGCAGTTCGCGCTCGGCGCCATGATCGCCAACGTCCACGACATCGTGCTCACGATCGGCTTCATGTCGATCACCCAGGTCGATTTCGACCTCACCAGCATCGCGGCGCTGCTGACGATTCTCGGTTATTCGCTCAACGATACCGTCGTCATCTACGATCGTATCCGCGAGATGCTGCGGCGCTACAAGAAGATGCCGATGCCGCAGCTGCTGAACGAATCGATCAACTCGACGCTGTCGCGCTCGATCATCACGCACGTCACCGTGACGCTGGCGCTGCTCGCACTGCTGCTGTTCGGCGGCCAGGCGATCCACAGCTTCACCGCGGTCATGATGTTCGGCGTGGTGCTGGTCGGCACCTACACCTCGATCTTCATCGCGGCGCCGATCCTGATCTATCTCGGTGTTCACACCACGCGGGGTGGAGAGGCGGCGCAGGACGCGCCGGCCAAGAAGCCGGACACGGCGGCAGCCAAGAAGTAGCCGATCATGAGCAACTCCTCGGACGCTCCCCATCTTCCGAGGTCGGCGCCGATCGAGGCCTACGGCAAAGGCGGCTTCGCGTTTGCCGATATGTCGCACCGCGGCTCGCTCCTGTGCCTGCCTGACTCGATCTGGGCCTGGCCGGTCACCAGACCGCAGGAGATCGACGAACACTCGCTGCAAAAGGTGTTCGCGGCCGCCAATGCGATCGACACGCTGATCGTCGGCACCGGCACCGACGTCTGGGTCCCGCCAAAGGGCCTGCGCGAGGCCCTGCGGGCCGTGCGGGTGGTGCTCGATCCGATGCAGACAGGACCCGCGATCCGCACCTACAACATCATGCTGGGCGAGCGGCGTCGCGTCGCGGCGGCGCTGATCGCGGTGCCATGAGCGCGACGGAGGCACCGAAGGACGGCGCGGCCTTCTGCGCCGATCTGGTGCGGAGCCATGACTTCGTGCGCTACGCGTCGACCTTGTTCCTGCCGGGGCCGGAACGGCGCGCGATGCTTGCGATCTACGCCTTCAACATTGAGGTCTCGCGCGTGCACGAGCAGGTCAGCCAGCCGCTGCCCGGCGAGATGCGGCTGCAATGGTGGACCGACATGCTCGCCGGCACGGGCCATGGCGGCGTCGAGGGCAATCCGGTCGCGGCAGAACTGCTGCACACGATCCGCAATCACCGTCTGCCGGTCTCGCCATTCTCGCTGTTGGTCGAGGAGCACCAGTTCGATCTCTACAACGACCCGATGCCTTCGCTGACCGCGCTCGAGGGCTATCTCGACGCCACGGCCTCAGTGCTGTTCTCGCAGGCCACGCGCGTGGTGGCGCGGCCGTCGGAGGCGATCGATCACCTGGCCCGTCATGCGGGTCTTGCCCAGGGCATGGCGCAGGTCATCGCTTCGCTCGGCCGCGACGCCTCACGGCAGCAGCTGTTTCTGCCGTTGCAGCTGCTGCAGCAGCACGGCGGCGGCAAGGAGGAGGTGTTTGCCGGCAAGGTGACGCCGAACATCCGTGCCGCGATCGATCAGCTTGCGGACGAGGCCCAGGGCCATCTCAAGACCGCATTCGGACTGCTTGCGGATGTCCCGTCCGGCGTGAGGCCGATCTTTCTGCCGCTCGCCCATGTCAGGCGCGAGCTGAACCGGGCGAGGAGGGACGACTACGACCCGTTCCTGCCGAAGCCGGTTTCGCGCCTGCGCACGCTCTGGACGTTGTGGCGAGCCACGCGCACGGGGGAGTTCGGTCGCTAGCTCTGCTCTTTCGGGATGTGCTTGGTGAAGATCCGGATCGTTCTGCCTTTGACCATCGGGCCGCTGTCATAGATGTCGGATGCGATCTGTTCGACCGCGTCGCGCAGCGCAACGAACTGGGCTTGCCGCGCCATGCTCGCCGTTCCACGCGTGCCGGCCAGCTCGTCCAACGCGGCGTCGCTGATCTGGCATTCGATTTCCTGGTCGCCGTTCATCATGGTGAATCCGAACGCCAGTCGTTCGGAATCGTATCCCCCGATCCGGCCACGGGTGAGTGGCATTAAACTTGTCCCTTGAGCGCGCTACCCCTCGCAAAGAGTGAAGCTTCGCGCCGCGTTTGTCGAGGGCCACGCGCCGACAAGCGCGCTCTAACCCGCCGGCCGGTCCATCTCGGCGACTTCAAAATTGAAGCGGTCGCGCAGATTCTTGCGTTGCTCGAGGATGTCCTTGAGGAACTCGCGATCGGCGTCGCTGCGCATCATCGGTTCGATCAGGTCGATCTGGTTCATGGCGACGAGCTGCAGGATTTCGGTGCGCGGCTTGCCGGCGGCATCGCGCGGCAGCGCATGCACGACCTGGATGTGTTCGGGCGGCTTGACGCCCCTGGCCGCGGTAAGTTCATTGCGCAGCGTCTTTTCCAGCGCGGACTGGTCCGCCTCGACGAAGGCGTAGAGTCCGACGCCGACGCGCCGGTCGGCAAAGGCGACGATCGCGGTGTCGCGCACCTGCGGATTCTTGCGGATCAGATCGATCAATACCGGGGCGTCGTTGACCAGCCTCCGGCCGCCGCCTTCGCGGTCGGTGAAATTGAAGATGCCGCGCGTGATCGCCTGATAGACCCTCTTGCCAGTCTTGAGCCAGATGCTGGCGACCGCGGACTTCTTTGCGAGCACCTTGCGCTCTTTCGGCGTCAACGCCTCCGGCGCGTAGCTGCGCTTGTGCTTCAACAGATGCCGCAGATCCTCATAGGCGGCGATGCGGAACAGTCGGCTGCGGGTCTTGAAGCAGGCGGCAAGCTGGAAGTCGGTGAGGTAGGCGCGGCCATCGCGGCCGACCAGCCAGTTCTGCTCCTTGGCGAGATCGTTGTGGCAGATGCCGGCGCGATGCAGCTTGCGCAACGCGGCCTTGGCGGAACGAAAATAGGCGACGTCGCCGTGCGGCTTCGCTAGATGCAGCGCCGCGCCGTCGATGAAGCCACGCACCAGCGCGCGACGGCCGGCCCACAACAGCTTCGGCCCGACGTCGAGGTCGCGCGCCAAGGTCAGCGCGCGGCGCTCGCGGGAGAACAGATGCAGCGCCAGGGCGAACGACCAGAACGGCACCTGATCGAGCCGGCGGAGCACGCCGTCGACCTCGCCGTCATCGGCGCGGAAGCGGCCGCGCTCGACGGTCGAGAACACGTCGCGCTTGAGCAGCACGCCCTGGCTCCACCGCACCGACAGGGTGGCGTCATCGTCTTTCGGCAAGCTCATGACTGTCAGGCCGCTGCCGCAACGCGCAGATGCTCTGCGATCCAGTGGTCGAGATCGGCGAGAGCGCGCGCGCTGATCGCCTGCTTTTTGGCGACGGTCTTCTCGTTGCCGCGCAGCCGCGAGCCGTCGGGCTTCTTGGTCGGCGCACTGGCCAGCGGCGGGAACAGACCGAAATTGATGTTCATCGGCTGGAACGAGCGCGAGCCGGCCTCGATCGTTTCGATGTGGCCACCGGTGATGTGGCCGAGCAGCGCGCCGAGCGCGGTCGTCGCGGGCGGCGGCGTCAGCGCGGCACCACGCATGTCGGCGGCGGCGCAAAGGCCGGCGATCAGGCCGACGCTGGCCGACTCGACGTAACCCTCGCAGCCCGTCATCTGCCCGGCGAAGCGCAGCCGCGGCTGCGCGCGCAGACGCAACTGCCCGTCGAGCAGCTTCGGCGAATTCAGGAAGGTGTTGCGATGCAGGCCGCCGAGGCGGGCGAACTCCGCGTTCTCGAGGCCGGGGATCGTGCGGAACACGCGCTGCTGCGCGCCGTGCTTCAGCTTGGTCTGGAAGCCGACGATGTTGTAGAGCGTGCCGAGCTTGTTGTCCTGCCGCAGCTGGACGATCGCATACGGCTTGACCGTCGGGTTGTGCGGATTGGTCAATCCCACCGGCTTCATCGGCCCGTGCCGCAGCGTCTCGTGACCGCGCTCGGCCATCACCTCGACCGGCAGGCAGCCGTCGAAATAGGGCGTGTTGGTCTCCCAGTCCTTGAAGTCGACCTTCTCGCCGTCGAGCAGCGCCGCGACGAAGGCGTCATACTGGTCCTTCGTCATCGGGCAGTTGATGTAGTCGGCGCCGGTGCCGCCGGGGCCGATCTTGTCGTAGCGCGACTGAAACCAGGCCACCGACATGTCGATCGAATCCTTGTGCACGATCGGCGCGATCGCGTCGAAGAATGCCAGCGCGCTCTCGTCGGTCAGCTGCCTGATGGCGTCGGCAAGCGGTGCCGAGGTGAGGGGGCCGGTCGCGACGATGACGTTGCTCCAGTCGGTCGGCGGCAGCCCTGCGACTTCCTCTCGGCTGATCTCGATCAGTGGATGTTCGTTGAGCGCCTTGGTGACGGCGGCCGAAAAGCCGTCGCGGTCGACCGCCAGCGCGCCGCCGGCGGGCACCTGGTTGGCGTCGGCCGAGCGCATGATCAGGGAGCCCAGCCGCCGCATCTCCGCGTGCAGCAGCCCGACCGCGTTGTTGGCGGCATCGTCGGAGCGGAAGGAGTTCGAGCAGACCAGTTCGGCGCAGCCTTCGGTCCGATGCGCCTCGGTCATCCGGTGCGGGCGCATTTCGTGCAGCACGGCGCGTACGCCGGCATTGGCGACCTGCCAGGCGGCTTCCGAGCCGGCGAGCCCCGCGCCCACGATGTGCACGGGTTGGGAAGAAGATTGATGCGGTGTCATCGCGCAGCGTTAGCGCGTTTTGATCTCACATGCATCTGAAACCGCACCACAAACGACAACGCCCGCTGTGGAAGCGGGCGTTATCCGTTCAGAAGATGGCTTGCGGCCGATTAGCCGTTGTAGGTGCCGGCGGCAACGCGCGGAATGTCCGAGCGGTCGAGGCCGATATCGGCGAGTTCGCGATCGCTGAGCTGGGACAGTTCGCTGACATTGCGCTGATAATCCCGGAAAGCCTGGATCATGCGGATGAGCGAGAGCAACATGGTAGTCTCCTAGTAATTCAGATTCAGCTTTTCCAAAGCCTCATCGTTGAAGTGAATATAGATGATATAGTGCAGTGCGGTAGTTCCGATGTTGCGATGCAGCTAAGCTCAAAACGCATAGCGGCGGTAAGTTCCGGTTAACCGTTTGGCGCATCGAGCCAGGTCCGGTGGACCAAAGTTCCGCAGAGTCGGACGACGGCGCAAAAATCTTCTTGAGATCAGTGAGTTAGAAGAATGGTGGTGGCTTGAACTACGCCGTTCATATGGTAATTACGGACCGTTCGGTCAAGGGATGACGCGCGTCTGACGCCAGATCACGGCGGCGTGGTTCCATGCGTGATTCGCATGCGGAATATTGCTGTATGAATGATTTAATATTCATAGCATGATGGGGCGGCCACACCTAGGCGGACGCAGCGTCAATCAGTCGCATTGACTTCGGAGGTAATTCGGTCCTCCCGTCCGCTCAGATTTTCGCCTGCCGCGCGAACGCGCTGCTGATTATCGGAAGTGCAGCTCGATTAAAGTGAACGCATCGAGCAAAGCTATTGCGGCGCCGCTTCCTTACCGACATGTAATCAAAACACTATGCAACGCATGCGCGATGCGCGCGCAGCGCTCATCACGTTTGTATCGCGCGAAGTTCATTCTGAACGGTGCCGGGAACAGCGAATAATCGTTCCGCAGATTCCGCAATCACGCTGGGATCTGTCCAAGAACAACAGATGGATCATCCCATGATTAAGACATTGATCGCAGCAGTCACCGTGGCTGCCGTTGCCTACGCTTTCGCTCCCGCTCAGGCCGCGCATCGTCATCACGCGGGCCTCGGCTGCAGCAGTGCCAATCTCGGCAAGACCGAAGCTGCAGTCGAAGCTATGGCTGACAATGAGGTCAAATTCGCGGCGGAGAAGGAAGTCTCGCTCGCTCAGGACGCGATGCTGAACAACAAGTGGGGCGCTTGCGGCGCGCATCTCAGCAAGGCTGCCGAAGCCAGCATGGCGAAGTAGGTTTTGATCATAGCGATAAGGGCCGATTGCCTGGGGCAGTCGGCCCTTTTTGATTCATCCGTAGCTGGACCAGCTTTGATCTAGTCAGAGCAGAAGGTTGGCCTCGCTGCGCGGCTCAAGCTGGTGTGAAAGCGCTACGGAGCCTTGGCGAGTTGGGTGGCGAAGTAGCCGATCGTCTTGGCGTAGACCTCGCTCTTGTTCCACTGCTGGATCACCGCAAAATTCTCGCTGCCGGGCTCCCAGCCCTTGCCCTTCTTCCAGCCATAGCTCTTCAGGTAGTTCGCCGTCGACGCCAGCACGTCGGGCACGTTGTGCAGGAGGTCGCGCTTGCCGTTGCCGTCAAAGTCGACCGCAAACTTGATGTAGGACGACGGCATGAATTGAGTCTGGCCGATCTCGCCGGCCCACGCGCCGCGCATCTCCTGCGGCGGCAGATCGCCGCGCTCGACGATGCGCAAGGCATCCATCAACTCGGCCTTGAACATGTCGGAGCGGCGGCAATCATAGGCGAGCGTCGCCAGTGAACGTATGGTCGGAAACTTTCCGGTGTTGACGCCGAAATCGGTCTCCAGTCCCCAGATCGCGACCAGGATTTCGCCCGGTACGCCGTAGGTCTCCTCGATTCGCGACAGCACCGAGCCGTAGCGCTTCATCATGTCGGAGCCGCGGTTGAGCCGCGGAGGCACCATGCGGCCCGAGAATTGCTCGAAGGTCTGGCTGAACACCTGCTGCGAATGGTCGCGGGCGAGGATCGCCTTGTCCTGCGTGACGCCAGCCAGCCCGGCCTGGATCGCGTTCTGCGAAATGCCCTTCGTCGCAGCCTCTTTCTTGAAATCGTCGAGCCAGGATTCGAACGTGCCCGTGCCGCATTGAGCGGCCAGCGCCGATGCCGTCGAGGTCAGGAGCCACGCGCCGACGGCGAGCGTGCGAAAGCAAGAGCGAGAGGTCATAGGCAATTCACTCCGGGGTCTGCGATGTCATCGATTGGTCGCGCAAGGCGGCGGGTATGTTCGCGGCAACAGCGGCCAAAACAAGGCTCGTGACCGAGCCGCTTTTTCTCAGGCCGCGCTGCAAATGCCACGCCAGTTTCACACCCATTTGACGATCCTGAACGACAAACCGCCGACCGAACATATCGGCCGGCGGTTGCTTTGACGTTTACGAATCCGGGTTAGCGGCGCTTAGCCGCGATCGCTGCGCCGCCACGGAAACAAATTGGCCGGGAAGTCCGCGGCGGGCTTGCGCTCGCGCGGTTCGGGGATCACCGGTCGCGCATTCGGATCCTTGACGATGACCTCGCGATAGAGATGCCAGGTGGCGTGACCGAGCAGCGGGATCACCACGGCAAGCCCGAGGAAGAACGGGATCGTGCCCAGCACCAGCAGCACCGCGACGATCAGGCCCCAGGCCGCCATCGGCACCGGGTTCTGTGCGACGGCGCGCATCGACGTCACCATGGCTTCGCCGGCGGTCGCCTGGCGGTCGAGCATCATGGGGAAGGCGATCACGCTGATGCAAAGCGCGACGAGCGCGAACAGGAAGCCGACGCCGCAGCCGACCACGACGAGCCACCAGCCTTGCTGGGTGGTCAGCACGCGCGCGGCAAAATCGGGAATGTTGGCCGCGGTCTCATAGCCGAACACCGCCGTGTAGATCGCCTGGGCGGTGGCGATCCAGGTCACGAACAGCGCGAACAGCAGCGTTCCGACCCCAAGCATCGCGCCGAATGACGGTGAGCGGAATACCTCCATGGCGTCCCACGCAGATGCTTCCCCGCCGTCCTCGCGGCGGCGGCTCATCTCGTAGAGGCCGATGGCGGCAAACGGGCCGAGCAGGGCAAAGCCCGCGGCCAGCGGAAACAGCAGGGGCAGCACGGAATAGCCGTGCACCGTGCGCGCAAGCACGAGGCCGAGCACAGGATAGATCAGGCAGAGGACGATGGCGTGACTTGGCACCGCCTTGAAGTCTTCCCAGCCGAGACGCAGCGCATGATGCAAATCGGACAAGCCGATGGTGCGGATGACCGGCGCAGACGCGGCGCCTTGTCCGCTCTGCGTCATCGAACTGACATTGCCTTGGTATGACGTGGCCATGATCGTTGTCTCCCTCTGGGCGGTCGCATCTGGCGCCCGGCATGCGGGCACAAACCTGCCGCTTCTCGAAGCGATCACGATCAAGCCAGACGCGAAAGACAGAGCAGGGAACTGGCCGTGTCGCGAACTGTAAAACGAGGGTACTCCCAAACTGTGCCAAAAGCACTCACGCTTAAGTGAATGTCGCATTGGCAAGCTATGGAGGGGGCGATAGACTTGAACTGCGACCTCGGTCAGGCGCCCAAGGCCGTCTGGCCTTCACATCTCAACTCTCTTGGGAGCGAACGATGAGCATTTTCGGAAAAATCATGGGCGCGATCTTCGGCAGTAGCGCCACCGCTGCGCCCGCCGGCGGAACGGCCACAAGCGCAGCTCCCGCCGGTGGATCCGGCAGCGCATCGTCGTCTCCTGCCGCAGTGCCCGCCGGCGCGGCGCCGGCGCAGTCCGTTGACGTCGCCCCGATCCTCGACAAGGCGGTTGCCGCCAAGGGCGAGAAGCTCGAGTGGCGGACCTCGATCGTCGACCTGATGAAGGCGCTCGACATCGACTCCAGCCTGTCGGCCCGCAAGGAGCTCGCCAAGGAGCTCGGCTACACCGGCGACACAAACGATTCCGCCAGCATGAACATCTGGCTGCACAAGCAGGTGATGACCAAGCTCGCGGCCAATGGCGGCAAGCTGCCCCCCGACATCAAGCACTGACGGGATCATCCTTCCGCGCATAGAAAGGGCCCGCACCGACGCGGGCCCTTTTTTATCGATCGGCGAACATCTATAGATCGGCCAACAACAACAAGGAGAACGCCCATGACTGATCTCGATCGCCGGACGATGCTTGCGACCGGCGCCCTCGCACTGGCCGGCGCCGCCGCGCAATCCGCGCCTGCCCATGCCGAGGCCGCGCCTAAGGCGATGTTTCCGGTCGCGGCCGTGACGATCCCGATCGTCGGCGCCAGCGAGGTGTTCCAGGTTCGCCGCATCTACTGCATCGGCCGCAACTACGCCGCGCACGCCATCGAGCGCGGTTCGGATCCGACGCGCGAGCCGCCGTTCTTCTTCCAGAAGCCGACGGATGCGATCCAGAATGTCGCGATCGGCACCGTCGCCGATCATCCCTACCCGTCGCTGACCAAGAACTATCACCACGAGGTCGAACTGGTCGCCGCCCTGAAATCCGGCGGCACCAATATTCCGGCCGACAAGGCGCTCGATCACGTCTATGGCTACGCGCTCGGCCTCGACATGACGCGGCGCGATTTGCAGAACGGCATGGCCGCGGAGAAGAAGCCGTGGGAGATCGGCAAGAGCTTTGACCATGCCGCGGTGCTCGGGCCGATCCATCCGGCTGATAAGACCGGCCATTTCACGCAAGGGGCGATCTCGCTCGCGATCAACGGCACGGTGCGACAAAGCTCGGATCTGAAGAACATGATCTGGAGCGTCGCCGAGCAGATCGCAAAGCTGTCCGAGGCATTCGAGCTGAAGGCCGGCGACATCATCTATTCGGGTACGCCGGAAAATGTCGGCCCGGTGGTCAAGGGCGACGTGCTGCTGTGCAAGCTCGAGGGCCTGCCCGACATGTCGATCAAGATCGTCTGACGAACGCGGCGCAAAAGCGTTTTCGAGCGAATTGGATACCGGTTCGCGTAAAGAAAACGCGTCATAAGGAACAGCTAGAGCCCCTTTCCGATTCCAACGGAACAGAACGGGCTCTAGTGTCCCGAATCTGAAGTTCGCATCATTTGCCGCACCTTCGGAGCGAACTTCGGATTCGATAAGGACACTAGCAAACTTATGATTCTAGTGTGCTTTATGAATGCGAAGTTCGTGAAAGTGGCTGCCGCGAAATCGCACGAACTTCGCATTCAGCACACTAGCCGGCAAGGTCCGCGTATTCCGGATGCTTGTTGAGGTAATCCACCACGAAACCGCAGCCGGCGATCACCTTGCGGCCGTCGGCGCGGATCAGATCCAGCGCACCCTTGACCAGCTCCGATGCGATGCCGCGGCCGCGCAGGGCGCGCGGTGTCGCGGTATGGGTGATGATGACGGCCGCGGGCGTCCGCCGGTAGTTCGCAAAAGCGAGGCCGCCCTCGGTGTCGAGTTCGAAGCGGTTTTGGTCCCTGTTGTCGCGGACGGCGGCCATCGCAAAATCCCGGTTGATTCGCAGGGCCTGATGTAAGCGTGTGAACCCGGCGATGCAAAGCCGCGACCAACCCGCAAATTGGCATTTGTGGATTGACGATATGCGCATTTTGGCCTGCCTGACCGCCGTATTGCTCGGCGCCGCCCTGACGCTTCCAGACCCGCCGCAAGCCGCCGCCGGCGACGATCCGAGCTGGCAGACCTGCGTCGACCTGACGACGGCACCCGGCGACCGCGTGGTCGCCTGCACCACGGTGATCGACGGCAAGACCGAGACCGGCAAGCGGCTGGCCGGGGCGTATTGCAATCGCGGCCATGGGCTGACCGAGAAGCGCGAGCTCGATGCAGCGCTCGCCGATCTCAACGAGGCCATCAAGCTCGATCCCGCCTATGCCTGCGCCTACACCAATCGCGGCCGCGTCTACGCTTTCAAGCGCGATCTCGATCATGCGATTGCCGATTACGACGAGGCGATCCGCATCGATCCGGCGTTCGCGCTGGCCTACAACAATCGCGGCGATGCCTGGCTCAACAAGGGCGATCTCGACCGCGCGCTGGCCGACCTCAGCCTCGCTATCAAATACAATCCGCAGCTCGCCACCGCCTACGGCAATCGCGGGTTCGTCTACTACCGCAAGCGCGACGCGGCGCATGCGATCGCCGACTTCACCACCGAGATCAAGCTCGAGCCCAACGTGCTCGCCTACATCAATCGAGGTAATGTCTATCGCGATACCGAGCAGCTCGATCGCGCCGCCGCCGACTATGGCGAGGCTGCGAGGATCGCGCCGACCGATGCGCGCGGCTGGCGTAACCGCGGCATGATCCGTCTCTTTCAAGGGGACAACAAGGGCGGGCTCGCCGATTACGACAAGGCGCTGCAATACGATCCGAACGACGTCTATTCCTGGAATAATCGCGGCCAGGCCAAGCTGCGGCTCGGCGACAAGAAGGGGGCGGCGGCCGATTTCCGCAAGGCGCTCGAGCTGCAGCCCGATTTGCAGAGCGCCAAGGGAGCGCTGGCGCGGCTCGGCGGAGCGCGTTGACATCTTGCCGGCAACGATCGCTCCTGCCGCGTCGCACGCACGGGGGATAGGCCTTGCGGATGGATGCAGTTCGATTACGTTTGATGACAGACATACGCCCCTGATGCGGCTGGATGGTCGTCTGGTACGGAGTGGCGGAGCCGGCCGCCGACGTATGCCTCTTGTCGGAGGAGGTTCGTCATGTCGGACAATCGTTTCTTCAACACACACCGTCCCTGGGAGGACTGGTTCGGCATGCTGCTCGGCGTGCTGATCATGGTCTCTCCCTGGTTTCCGATGCAGGTGAGCGGCGCCGTCGATATCGAGCGCAGCCACCTCGTCCTCAACAGCTTCATGGTCGGCATGCTGGTGCTCGGCATCGCCCAGCTCGAATATGTCGCGCTGCACCGCTGGGAGGAGGTGGCCAGCATCCTGCTCGGTCTCTGGCTGATTGCATCGCCCATGGTCTTTGGTTACGCCGAGGACCACGCGCTGCAGTTCTGGCACATCCTGCTCGGCGCGCTGGTCGCCTTTATAGGCGCGTTGCAGCTGTGGCAGGACTGGAACCTGAGCGAGCAGGAACTCGCCAAGCACCCGCAGTAGCGGGCTGGGCAGAAAACAACGGGTTGACCGCCGCCGGCGCGCGGTATCATCGGGCAGCGCCCGGCGGGCCTTGCCGAAGGCGGCGGCTTGGCGATAAACCGGGCGGTACCAATCCCTTGCGGCGCTTGAAGACGCCCGGTTCTGACCGAGGAAACACCCGATGACCGTCCTGACCTTGCCCTGTCTGTTGTGCGTATCGGCGGGGCGGCAATGAGCGGGACGGCTGCTGCCGCGCCGCGCGGCGGGATCGCGCGGGTATCGCGCCGGGTGATGAACCTCGCCTACATCCTGACCCAGAACGCCCGCCGCCACGGCGATCGCCCCGGCTTCATCTGGAACGAGAAGGCTTGGTCCTGGCGCCATATCGACCAGAACGTCTCGGCGCTGGCGGCGGCATTGGCGGCGCGTGGCATCGTCAAGGGCGACCGCATCCTGGTGCATTCCAAGAACTGCGACGAGATGTTCTGGTCGATGTTCGCGGCCTTCCGGCTCGGCGCGGTCTGGGTGCCGACCAATTTCCGCCTGATGCCGGACGAGGTCGCCTATCTCGCGGCGGCCTCCGGCGCCAAGGCGTTTCTGTGCCACGCCGACTTCCCCGAACATGCCAAGGCGGCCGCCAATCCCGCGCTCGAATTCGTCTGGCAGATCGGGGAGGAGGGCACGTTCGGCGAGGCGACGCTCGGCGACGTCATCGCCAAGCACGCCGGCGCTGTGGTCGAGAACGTTGCCGTCGACTATGACGATCCCTGCTGGTTCTTCTTCACCTCCGGCACCACCGGCCGCTCGAAGGCCGCGGTCTTGACCCATGGCCAGATGGCCTTCGTCATCACCAACCATCTCGCCGACTTGATGCCCGGCACCACGGAAGAGGACGCCTCGCTGGTGGTGGCGCCGCTGTCGCATGGCGCCGGCGTACATCAATTGGTGCAGACCGCGCGCGGCGTGCCGACCATCCTGCTGCCGTCGGAGAAGTTCGACATCGCCGAAGCCTTCCGGCTGATCGCCAAGCATCGCGTCAGCAACATGTTCACGGTGCCGACCATCCTGAAGATGATGGTCGAGCATCCCGCCGCCGACCAGCACGACCATTCCTCGCTGCGCTACATCATCTACGCCGGCGCGCCGATGTATCGCGAGGACCAGAAGGCGGCGCTGAACAAGCTCGGCGGCGTGCTGGTGCAGTATTTCGGTCTCGGTGAGGTCACCGGCAACATCACGGTGCTGCCGCCCGGCCTGCACGATCCCGAGGACGGGCCGCATGCGCGGATCGGCACTTGCGGCTTCGAGCGCACCGGGATGCAGGTCTCGATCCAGGGCGACGATGGAAGCGAGCTGAAGGCGCACGAGACCGGCGAGATCTGCGTGATCGGTCCCGGCGTGTTCGCGGGCTACTACGACAATCCCGAGGCCAACGCGAAGGCGTTTCGCGACGGCTGGTTCCGCACCGGCGACCTCGGTCACATGGACGAGGAGGGCTTCGTCTACATCACCGGCCGCGCCTCCGACATGTACATCTCGGGCGGCTCCAATATCTATCCGCGCGAGATCGAGGAGAAGCTCTTGACCCATCCCGCGGTCGGCGAGGTCGCGGTGCTCGGCGTGCCCGATTCCTTCTGGGGCGAGGTCGGCGTCGCCGTCTGCGTCGCGCGCGAGGGCGCCGAGGCGGTCGCGGAGGCGGAGCTTGCCGCCTATCTCGCGCCAAAAGTGCCGCGCTACAAGATGCCGAAACGCTTCTTCTTCTGGGAGGCGCTGCCGAAGTCCGGCTACGGCAAGGTGCCGAAGCGGCTGATCCGTGACGAGCTCGAGGCGCGCGGGCTGCTCGAAGTGATCGCCAAATCGACGGGCGCGTGAGGCGATGCGCAGCATCGCCCAGCCTGGCGCTCCGCATCCAGAGCGCATCCAATGGGTCAGCGCGCGCGGCCGCGCCTATTCATTCGTGCTCGAGGCCGGCATTCCCTTGCTCGAAGCCGTGCGCCGCGGCTTTGCGGCGGAGGGCTTTTGCAGCGGCGTCCTGAGCGCGAAAAGCGGCGCGCTCGGGCCGTTCGCCTATGTGATGCCGGCGCTGTCGAAGGATGGCGTCAACGCCGCGTTCTACAGCGACACGTTCCGTCCCGACGGCGTGACGCGGCTCAAGCTCGCGGCGCTGACCTTCGGCGAACGCGACGGCGCGCCGTTCTTTCATTGCCACGGCCTCTGGACTGAGGCCGACGGCCGTTTCAACGGCGGCCACGTGCTGCCGGACGAAACCATTGTCGCCGAGCCTTTCGAGGTGAACGCGTTCGGGATCGACGGCGCGACGTTCCTGGCCGAAGCGGACAGCGAGACCAATTTCAAGCTGTTCGGTCCCGTCGCCAGCGCGCCGCGCGGGGCGAAGACCACGAGCCATGCCTTCGCGCTGCGGCTGCGGCCGAACCAGGATTTTGCCTGCGCGCTGGAAGGCTTCTGCCGCCAGCACGGCATCCTGCGCGCACGGCTGCATGGCGGCGTCGGCTCGACCATCGGCGCCGTCCTCACCGACGGCCACAGCGTGGTGCCGTTCGCGACCGAGCTTGCGGTGACCGCGGGCGAGATCGCACCGGACGCGGATGGCCGGCTGCATGCCGAGCTCGACATCGCACTGGTCGACTATCTCGGCGGCATCGCCGAGGGACGCCTGGTGCGCGGCGACAATCCGGTGCTGATGACGATGGAACTGGCGCTGGAGGTGCTGGAGGAGGCGGAGCAGCCGTAGGGCGGGCGCTTTCTCCCGGCGGTCGTCCTGGCGTTCGCCGGAGCCGATATCGCGCCGCGGCCTCCGCTGTCGTCCCTGCGAAAGCACTAGCGTGTCTACACGGTTTTGGGGCGCGACAGATTGACTCGGTGCAGCAAGAAGTGGCGTCTCTGCAGCATGTTGTATGATTCTCTCACTGGCGCTTTGATTCGAAGGAGCGCCAGCGATGCAGCC
>NZ_JADYVV010000189.1:0-660 GCF_020194035.1 Bradyrhizobium sp. BRP56 | reverse complement strand
CAATTCGTTTCCTTGCATCCGGTCACGCGGCGCGGCGCAGTTCGGCGGTCTGCTCTTTCAGCGCCGCGATCAGCCCGGGACGATCAAACTTGGCGACATAGTCGTGGAAGCCGGCCTGCCGGCCGCGCTCGATCGCCGCCGGCGACACCATCGCCGACAGCGCGATGATCGGCAGCTGGTTCAGGTTGTGGTCGCCTCGGATGTTCTCGGCGAACTCAAAGCCGTTCATCTCGGGCATCTCGATGTCGGTCAGCACGACGTCGAAGGCCTGTCCCGAACGCAGCGCCGCGAGCCCTTCCTGCGCGCCGCCCGCGGTCCTGACCTTGTAGCCGGCGGCTTTCAAGACCGGCGCCAGCATGTTGCGGAAGAACGCCGAGTCATCGACCAGCAGCACCGACTGCGCCGAGGCCGACGGGCGCATCTCCTTGCGCGAGAACCAGTCGGCGAACGCCATCGGCAGGAAGTGGCCGACGTCGATCACCTCGGTGGCCTGACCCTTGATCACGGCCGAGCCCAAAATGCCGTCCTGCGAACCCGCGACCTCGATGTTGAGCCGCTCCTCGACGATGTCGATGATCTCGTCGACCACGAGCCCCATCGAGCGGCCGTCGTCGGCGAACACCAGGATCGGCTGCGAGCCCTGCGACTGCACCTCGACCC
>NZ_JADYVV010000188.1:0-707 GCF_020194035.1 Bradyrhizobium sp. BRP56 | reverse complement strand
AGAGCCTGACTGAAAAATGGGTGAGTGATCTCAGTGGGGTGTGATTCCATCGGATTTGCAAAGATTCGAGGGAGAGCACGATGCCCTGGACCAAGATCACTCGGGAGCAATATCGGCGGGACGATCTGCGTTATGCAAGCGATATGACCGATGCGGAGTGGGCGCTGATCAGACGCCTGTTGCCGCGAGCGAACCGGCGCGGCCGGCCGCGTAAGACGGAGCTGCGTCGTGTGATCGAAGCGATCCTCTATATCGTTTCGACCGGCTGCCAGTGGCGGGCGTTGCCGCAGGAGTTCCCGCCCTATTCGACGGTGCAGGGCTATTTTTATAGATGGCGGGATACAGGCCGGTGGCAGAGGATTGTCAGCGTGCTTGTCCGACGGGCGCGAAAAAAGCTTGGACGGACACCGAAGCCGACGGCAGCCGTGATCGACAGTCAAAGTGCGCCGACCACGCAAGCTGGCGGACCGCGCGGCTACGATGCAGGCAAGCGCATCTACGGCCGCAAGCGGCATATTGTGACGGATACCAATGGCCTCCTCCTCGGGGTTCATGTTCATCCGGCCAACGTTCAGGACTGCCATGGCGCCGTACCGCTGCTGAAGAACGTGCGGATGAACTTCCCCCGGCTGCGCCACGTCTTTGCCGACCGGATCTACCGCGGAAATCAACTCCTCGACGCGCTCTCAGACTGCGGTCCATGGACT
>NZ_JADYVV010000187.1:0-744 GCF_020194035.1 Bradyrhizobium sp. BRP56 | reverse complement strand
GCCCGCATCGAGGTCGGCCTCGAGAACAAGCTCTATCTCGGCAATCTCGACGCCAAGCGCGACTGGGGCCACGCCCGCGACTATGTCGAGGGCATGCACAGGATCCTGCAGGTGGACGAGCCCGGCGACTTCGTGCTCGCGACCGGCGAGACGCGGTCGGTCCGCGAGTTCGTCGAGCTGGCGTTTGCCGAGGTCGGCCGCAGCATCGAATGGCGCGGCAAGGGCGTCGAGGAGGTCGGTATCGACAAGGCGTCCGGCAACACCCTGGTGCAGATCGATCCGACCTATTTCCGCCCGACCGAGGTCGATCTTCTGATCGGCGACGCCAGCAAGGCGCGCGCCAAGCTCGGCTGGGCGCCGAAGACGCCGTTCGCGCAGCTGGTGAAGGAAATGGTCGCCAGCGATCTCGTCGAGGCCAGGCAGGACGCGGCCAATGGCAAGCACGGCGTTTGAGCTGAAGGGCAAGACGGTCTTCGTTGCCGGCCATCGCGGCATGGTCGGCTCGGCGCTGATGCGCCGGCTGGCGCGCGAGGAGGCCGATCTCCTGACGGTGTCGCGCAGCGAGGTCGATCTGCGTGACCAAACCGCGGTGAATGCCTGGTTTGCCGCGAAGCGGCCGCAGGCCGCGTTCCTCGCTGCCGCCAAGGTCGGCGGCATCGTCGCCAACAACACGCTGCGGGCGGAATTCCTCTACGACAATCTGGCGATCTCGAGCAACGTGATCGAGGCGGCCCATGCCAATGG
>NZ_JADYVV010000186.1:0-756 GCF_020194035.1 Bradyrhizobium sp. BRP56 | reverse complement strand
GTTCACTCGGCTTGGCTTCCGTCGCGGCGCTGCAGACCGCATAATCCACTGAACCGCCGGATACGGACCCGTATGTCCGGTGGTGTGGGAGGGGCGGAGCCGCGAGGCTCCCCCCTATCCCGATTGGTTGCGCTCAACCATCCCGCCGGCTTCAACCAATGAGCGATCGCGTTCTGATCCAGGCGGTCGGCGCGTCGCGAACGTTTCGCGGGACTTAGCGGTCCTCAATTCCAATTAGTTCAAATTGCGATGACCGATGGAACGGCCTCTTTCCCGTCCGGGTGGTAAGGGCCTGTCCTTGTGAGACTGGCCGTGATGTCGTGATGCGTCGTCGAACTGCTGAAGGGCTTCATCGTCCGTATTTGCACGGACGGCAAAATTAACGTCGCCGTGAAGCCGGCCAGTTATCGATGCAAGGCGAGCGTTCCGCAGCACCTTGAGGGGACCTATCCATGGACGATCTGTTGCGCGAGTTCCTGACGGAGAGCAGCGAGAGCCTGGATACGGTCGACAACCAGCTGGTGCAGTTCGAGCAGGATCCGAACAACGCGAAGATCCTGGATAACATCTTCCGGCTGGTGCACACCATCAAGGGCACCTGCGGCTTCCTCGGGCTGCCGCGGCTCGAAGCGCTGGCGCATGCCGGCGAGACCTTGATGGGCAAATTCCGCGACGGCATGCCGGTGAAGGCGGAAGCCGTGACGCTGATCCTGTCCTCGATCGACCGCATCAAGGAGATCCTCGGCGGGCTCGAGG
>NZ_JADYVV010000185.1:0-760 GCF_020194035.1 Bradyrhizobium sp. BRP56 | reverse complement strand
CGCAAATTCGGACAGTAGCTTGAGTGGATTTTCTGCCTGACAGCGGCGAGGATTCTTGCTGCGAATCAGGAGCGAAGATGACGAAGAAGAGCCGCCGGACGCATTCTCCGGCATTCAAGGCGAAGGTTGCTTTGGCTGCGGTCAAAGGAGACAAGACACTGGCGGAGCTGGCGCAACTGTTTGATGTTCATCCGAACCAGATCACGATCTGGAAAAACCAGCTCCTGGAAGGCGCCGCCGGCGTGTTTGGGCATGACAAGACATCGGCCGAGACGCCGGTCGATTTGAAGGCGTTACATGCCAAGATCGGCGAGCTGGCGTTGGAAAACGATTTTTTGTCCGGCGCGCTCACCAAGGCGGGCCTGCTGAGCGCAAAGCGATGATCGACCGCGGTCATGATCTTTCTATCGTGCGCCAGGCGAAGGTCCTGAAGCTGGCTCGCAGCACGGTCTACTATGAACCTCGGCCAGTTTCGGCCGAGGACCTTGCCTTGATGCGTCGGCTCGATGAGCTGCATCTCGATTATCCCTTCGCGGGAGCGCGTATGCTGCGATCGTTGCTGCGGCGGGAGGGGGTATACGCCGGTCGCCGCCACATCGCGACGCTGATGAAGCGCATGGGGATCGAGGCGGTCTATCGTCGCCCGAACACGAGCAAGCCGGCTCCGGGTCACAAGATCTACCCGTACCTGTTGCGCGGATTGAAGATCGAGCGGCCCGACCATGCGTGGGCAATGGACATCACCTACATTCCGATGCGG
>NZ_JADYVV010000184.1:0-762 GCF_020194035.1 Bradyrhizobium sp. BRP56 | reverse complement strand
CGCATGCCGGCGAGACCTTGATGGGCAAATTCCGCGACGGCATGCCGGTGAAGGCGGAAGCCGTGACGCTGATCCTGTCCTCGATCGACCGCATCAAGGAGATCCTCGGCGGGCTCGAGGCGACCGAGACCGAGCCTGAAGGCAATGATCGCGATCTGATCGATCAGCTGGAAGCGATGGTCGAGCGCGGCATGGCGGCAATGGCCGCCGGTGAGGCCGCCGCTGAAGAAGACATGCCTGTCGTTGAAGCTCCGTCCGTGCAGGCGGCAATGACCGAAGGCACGCTGGTGGTGCAGACGCTGGAGCGTCCGCTGCGTCCGGGCGAGGTCTCGCTCGACGAGCTCGAGCGCGCCTTCCGCGAGACCGAGATTGAAGTCGCCGCACCCGCGCCGGCCGCGAAGCCTGCTGCTGCCGCCGCCGAGCCGGCCGAGGCTGCGAAGAAGCCGGCCCGCAAGGCGGCCGCCGAAGACGTCCAGGAAGGCGACAAGATCGCCAACCAGTCGATCCGGGTCAATGTCGACACCCTCGAACACCTCATGACCATGGTCTCCGAGCTGGTTCTGACCCGCAACCAGCTGCTGGAGATCTCCCGCCGCAACGAGGACACCGAGTTCAAGGTGCCGCTGCAGCGGCTCTCCAACGTCACCGCCGAGCTGCAGGAAGGCGTCATGAAGACGCGCATGCAGCCGATCGGCAATGCCTGGCAGAAGCTGCCGCGCATCGTCCGCGACCTCTCCGGCGAACTCGGCAAGCAGATCGAGC
>NZ_JADYVV010000183.1:0-794 GCF_020194035.1 Bradyrhizobium sp. BRP56 | reverse complement strand
CCTCGGGTCATGGAACTGAGCCTGCACGCGAACGCCACGACGACGCCGAAGACGCGCGCCTATATCCAGCGCAGCAGGAAGTCGGTTGCCGAATTGGCGACGGAACTGGGGGTCAGCGAGACCACGATCTATCGTTGGCGCGACCGCACGACGGTCGAAGATCGCTCGCACCGGCCGAAGAACCTGGTGACCAGCCTGTCGGCTGTCGAAGAAAGGGCGGTTTGCGAGCTGCGGACGTCGCTGCAGTTGCCGCTGGATGACATCGTCGAGGTGATGCAGCGATGCATCAATGCCAAGCTGTCCCGCAGCGCCATTCACCGCTGCCTGCAGCGCAATGGCATCAGCCGGCTCGCCAAGCCTGACAAGCCCAAAGCCGGCGTCTTCGAGACCGCCAGCATCGGCTTCATCCATATCGACGTGAAGTATCTGCCGTCCCTGCAGCGCCGCACCAGCTATGCCTTCGTCGCCATCGACCGCGCCACCCGCTACGTCTTTGTCGAGATCCATTCCAGGCGGGACGGGGCCACCGCGACCGGCTTCCTCGAGCGCTTCCTGGCCGACTTCCCGCACCAGGTTCACACCATCCTGACCGACAATGGCGCGGAGTTCACCGACCGCTTCGCTGTCGACAAGAAGAACAAGCCGCCCGGGAAACCTTCCGGCGACCACCCCTTTGATCGGCTCTGCAAGCAGCGCGGCATCCAGCATCGCCTGACCAAGCCTTACCACCCGCAGACCAACGGCCTCGTCGAACGCTTCAACCGGCGTATCGCCGAAGCCATTGGCCGCGAACA
>NZ_JADYVV010000182.1:0-825 GCF_020194035.1 Bradyrhizobium sp. BRP56 | reverse complement strand
TCCAGCTTCTGCCGAGGCGGTGGGTGGTTGAACGCACATTCGCTTGGTTCGGCAGATGCCGCCGCCTCGCCAAGGACTTCGAGGCGACGGTGGCAACCGAAGCTGCCTGGCTGCTGATTGCACACATGAGGCTCCTGACCCGCAGACTCGCGGCTGCAGCTAAGGTTGGGTGATTTATGAGTCAGACTCTCAGGACGACGGTCCAGATGGCGTTCGCAGGGGCGAGAGTCTCTTGGCGGAAAATGGGCTCGAAATGTCGAGGAGCGCTTGCTGCCACGCTGCGTCAGCACGCCGCAGGCACCGGTCCAGGGCGGCTGCCGGCCGACCCGTGCCTGATCCGGACAGATCAGACCACCGTTTCCGGCTCAGCTGGCCTATTTGCGGGCTGGGCGTGAAGCGCTAGACTTGGTGCAACGGGGGGTAGTGGACATGAGGTCGTCCGTCGTCCAGGACGTTCAGTTCCCAAAACAACCGGCGCTGCAGCTGATCTATGACACTGCACCGATCGGGCTCGCCTATCTCTCACCCGATTGCCGTTACCTTCAGATCAACCAGCGTCTCACCGAAATCTGCGGCATTTCGGTCGAAGGTCACCTCGGGCGTACGGTGCACGATTGCGTGCCCGCATTGGCTTCGGCGGTCGAAGGTATCGTTCAGTCGATCATGGAGAGCTGGCCCCGGTTGTTTGGACAGCGCCCCGCTGGATTTAAGTGGATTCCTGCCGGGTTATGCTGAACGCGGGGCTTTACGATTTTGTCGTTGCGTCGGGAGGGCGTAGCCCGACCAGAGCGACGACAAAATCGTCGGCGACGGTCATGCGGCCAT
>NZ_JADYVV010000181.1:0-840 GCF_020194035.1 Bradyrhizobium sp. BRP56 | reverse complement strand
CTGATTGAGCCGGCTCTCGACGCAATCTTTCTGGCAGATTCTTACGGCTACAGACCCGGTAAATCGGCTCTCGATGCCGTAGGCGTGACGCGACAGCGGTGCTGGAAGTACGATTGGGTTCTGGAGTTCGACATCAAGGGACTGTTCGACAATATCGACCACGAGCTTCTGCTGCGGGCCGTCCGGAAACATGTGACGTGCGCATGGGCGCTGCTCTACATTGAAAGATGGCTGACAGCGCCGATGGTGCAGGAGGATGGAACGGTAATCGAGCGAAGCCGCGGTACCCCACAAGGGGGCGTGGTGAGCCCGATCCTCGCCAACCTCTTCATGCACTATGCATTTGATCTCTGGATGGCACGGATGTTCCCCGATCTCAGGTGGTGTCGGTATGCGGATGACGGGTTGGTACATTGTCGGAATGAGATGGAGGCGCAAAGCGTTCGCGAAGCGCTCCAGGCTCGGCTGGCGAAGTGCCGCCTGGAATTGCATCCTACGAAGACGAGGATCGTCTACTGCAAGGATGATCGACGCCGAGGTAAAAGCGAGACGGTCATGTTTGACTTTCTCGGTTATTGCTTCCGGCCACGATCGGTCCTGGGGCCGCATTCGCAGAAGATGTTCTGTGGGTTCACCCCAGCGGTCAGCAAACCAGCGCTGAACGCCATGCGGGCGACGGTCCGAGGCTTGAAACTTCGCAGGCGAACCGAGGTGACGCTGGACGATATTGCTCGCGAGCTAAACCCGATGGTTAGGGGGTGGATCGCTTATTATGGGCAATACACGCGCTCAGCGCTTTATCCTTTGGCCCGCTACATCAACCAGACGTTAGCTATTTGG
>NZ_JADYVV010000180.1:0-864 GCF_020194035.1 Bradyrhizobium sp. BRP56 | reverse complement strand
CATCACCACATAGACCGGGCCATCCGGCGCCGGCAGCCAGTTTGCCTCCTTGTCCGCTCCCGGGGATTTGCTCTGGACGTAGATCGTCAGCGAACCGTCAGAGCCGCGCTTCATGTGCGGCAGCATCGGCGAGTTGATCAGGTAGCGGTTGATCGGGTTCTTCACCAAAAGCTGAGTCTTGCCGTCATACATCGTAACCGACCAGAAGGCGTTGACCGGCGGCAGCTGCTCCGCCGGGAAGGTAAGCGTGTAGCTCGACTTCGAGCAGTCGAGTTCTTTGCCCTCGGCATCCACTTTGCCCAGAGGATACATCGCCTCCACCGCGTCGTTGCCATAGATGCCGGCCTTCGCGGCTGCCGCGCGCAAGAGCCAGTCGCCATGAAAGAATGCGGCGTCACCGAACGACGCGCTGACGCGCCAGCCGTTGATGTCCTTGCCGAGGCTCGCAACGGTCTCGCTGACCTTGCGCTCGCCCTCCTTCATGCCAAGCAGGATCTCCGCCTTGTCTTCCAGCGACAGGCTGCGGAAATCGAAGCTCTTCCCTGGCCCCACGCCGATCCGCGCCAGTTGCTCGCGGATCCAGCGTTCTTCCGGCAGGGCCGGTGCGAATTGAAGCGTGAAGTCCAGATATTCGAAGAACTCGGTGCGGACGAGATCCTTCTCGAATTTGGGGAAAGAAGGCGCCGGCGCAGGCGCAGGCGCCGGCTGATTCAGGAAGCTGGAGAGCGGCTGCGCCTTGTAGCCGGCCTGAATTTTCTTGACGGCCTCAATATCGGCCGGATCGAACAGCTGGGTCCGGAAGAGTGCCAGGCAGAAATCGCTCGTCGACCGGAACACCCTCTTGATGCCGGCCGGCGTCGTGCC